>JAFGOO010000128.1 GCA_016926455.1 Methanosarcinaceae archaeon
AACGAGGGGAAGGGCTTGTGGACTTGTGAACGATGGTTCAAAGAATGAAGCAAGAAGCTCCATGCGTAAGCGGGGAGTAGTTCACAATAAATTATAATCAGTGTCAATAATAATAGTAGTATTTATGTTGAAAGCTTACAAATATAGAATGGGATTGTACTGATTGCAATACAATATATTATAGGAATGTCAATGCCGCTATTAATATCAAGAAGTTTGTTTTAGATAAGCAGAACTTAATTGGTATTTGACACCTTCGGAATGAGGGGATGAGCCTGTGAACAATGGATCAAAGAATGAAGCAGGAAGCCATCCTATTTATAGAGTGGTAGTTCACACGTAAATTCAACACAAGTTTGTTATATGAATATTGTGTACACAATAAATGCGATTCACTATTTAAGATGAGGAGTTTTTCAAATGCGAACAGGTATCTTTCTTGGAGTATTGTTTTGTGCCTTTATAATACTTGCAAATCCGGCATCTTGTTACCCGGAATATCTCGAAAACGGAATGTCTGGAATGGTCGTGAATAACGGTAATATCAGTAATAACAAAATTATTATAGCACAATACTTGATTGAGCTGGATTATTCAAATGAGGGGGGAATTGCTGTATTTGAAAGAATCGTATTTGCAAACGTCGGCGGTGGAAATTATACCAATGATTTGACGACATGGGTGCCTGACGGCATAACCAATATGGGTGTCTACCGTCAGGAAATGTTAGAAGAGATGGCACCGGTTGAACTTCAATATACATATGAGAAAAATATTGTTCGTTTTAATGATGCTGAAAAATTCAATGCTCCGGGCATGGCACCCGTTTATATTATAAGTTATGTTATGCCGTTTAATGCAGAAGGTGAAATTGCGGACTATACCAAGATGCTGGTCTATCCGACATACATCAATTATCCAATATCCAGTTTGATTATTATGATTATTCCACCCGTGGGAATGACCCCAATAATAACGGATGAGGGTGGAAATGAAATAGAAGGAGATAGTACTGAGTCAGATTTGAACGCGGTAGTACATACTTGGTCAGCACCACAATTTAAGGAGATCACCATTGGTCTAAAGCAGCAGAGCGACAATTTCAAACTTATGGCGTACATTTTGATTGGATTCATAGTTCTGGTAATATTTGCATACCCGTTTGTGAAGAAAAGTATAATAGGTAAAAAGAGTCCACAATACAAACCGAAAGTGAAAGCTGAGAAAATCGTCACCACCCAGAAAAAGGATCAGGCAAATTTAGATGAACTTGAATCACGGTATGAATCAGTTCTTTCGTTGTTAAATGACCTGAAAGATGACGTTGAAAAAGGCGTCATCAGCAAAGAAGAATATGAAAGAATGTTAAGCAAGCGCAAAAATGAAGCGATCGATCTGATGAAAAAGATTGATGAACTTAAAGATCAGTCCAATGGTAGCTAAGAAATCTATCTGGACTGATTACATTTTTTGTTTTTTCACACATCTTTAACCTTTTTTTGTAAATAACAACTAGCATCATTTAAGTGATAGGAATCTATCGATTTTACGAAGAGATTGTAGTCACAATCTCAAAATATATATTAACCATAATTGTATTTATGTTTCTAAGTAAGTTGACGGCCTGTATACAACCTTTGAAGAGGGGATTAGTCCTTAATTAATGCTTAAAATGGGTTTAATACGAAAAAATCGTACAATAAAGCTTCAAAAAGCATTATATGGCTTGAAGATAGGCATATTTTTTTCCAATCCATGAAAATACTATCTTAGGGTCAAGTATGTTTATATTATTCGTGTTTATATCATAATACGAGCAACATACTTGCTTAATGCCAAAAAGATTCTGAATTTGTAGACATTGATTGCATATTCAAAAAAGTGTGATATAAAATGAAACTCAGGTATTTCCTATTATTCACGATACTGGTTTCAATGCTGGTAATTTCAGGTTGCATTGAAATGATGCCAGTTGAAAATAACCGGAATGAAAACATTAATGCAAATTTTGATACGCAATTCCACGATCCTTCTTTCATATTTCCAGGCTTTCAATATTTTACATTTTCATCCAATATTCACCCGGAATCCTCGACTTCCCAAGAAACGGTCGAGAAATTTATAAACGAAAATCTGGCAAAATCAGAGACTGCTTCCCAGCACCTTGAAATGGAAATTTCACGGCTGAAAGAGGAAGGCAAAGATACCAGTAAACTTGAGAAACTGCTTAAAGAATACAGGCAACTCATCGAAAATGCCAGAACATACAAGAAGCTGGCAGATGAAGCCGAGGTAGACAGTGACAGGGAACAAAACCTGCATGGGGCAGCAAATAGTATCTTTATGGCTAACGAGGTAATGAAGCAGATTTTCAATGAGTACTTAAGCTTTATACCAATGCATGAGAAGCTAGATGGCACCGGAAAGATATCTTTGGAGGGTAGTGGTAGAGTGGTGCTCTCAGGGGCACTTAACATCAATATGTTTGTTTCAGATGGGTGGATATATCTGACCGATTATGGAGGTAATACTAAAGTGATCATTGAGGGGAATTACAGTTCTAAGGTCATTCCAGATAGGTGGAATTCAGTATCCTATAGTGTAGAAAATGCCAGCGTGGACATTTCCACTCAGAGAATGTTAATGGTGGTAAGTGCAACGAATGTTTCCCTTAAGGCAGACGGTCACGGGGAAGTCGTCTTTTTTGGAAATGGGACTTATTCTCGGGACCTTGATAGTATGAGGGATGTGAAATCCGGTGTACGAAGGCCATAATAAGTAATATTTTTATTCCGAAAAAAGGTATATTTATTTGATATGAAATCCGTTTTTTATAGTTGTATTGCAATACTACTGCTGCTATCAGGTACAGCAGGTGCAAACGACACCGCCATACTTCATGGGATCGTATATGAATGGAACACGTTTGAACCTCTGGATAGTGCTGTAGTTGAGGTGAATTCCACTCCTGAGCAGGCCATAGTGGCAAAGTATGGGATATATTCTTTTGAGTTGGTACCAGGCGACTATCTCATAAAGGCCAGTTACTATCAAGATAGTGAACTTACCCATTCGACTGAGGAAACGGTTCAAATCACAGATGAAGGTAACTACGTTCTCGACTTGTTACTTCTGCCTGCATATCCCGAAGAATTGTCATATCCTAAAAATCAAATGGAAAAAGATACAGATGGTGAAAAAAGCAATTCTAATAATTCAGGGTTACAATTTTTAGGCTATTTTATTCTTACAATTCTCGCAATAACCGTGCTTTTCCATGCTTTCACGTACTTCCAGAAACTTCACATTGAAAGAATTAAGACTGGTTCTTCAAAGGAAGAAAAACATCCAACAAATTCAACATCTTATATGCTACAGCCTGAGAAGGAAACCCCTGAAGTAATTGACGAAATAGTGAAAGATGAGGTTGTAGTGGAAAGTGAATTCCAAGAAGAAAAGACGCTTCCTGATGACCTTCAGGAAATACTGGATATTGTCAGATCTCATGATGGAAGGATAACACAAAAGGAACTACGTGGACATCTTAAGTACTCTGAAGGAAAGGTAAGCCTTATGCTCTTCGACCTTGAGAAAAGAGGA
>JAFGOO010000129.1 GCA_016926455.1 Methanosarcinaceae archaeon
TATCTTCCATAGAAAATCAATTGGAAGAAAAAAGATATTAACTTACCCACTCAATGTTGAAGAGATCCATAAAAAAATATTATGTTTTATCCGTAATATTTCTTTTCATGGAAATACCGCGAGTCATGAAATAGCCAGATGTCTTCTTCTAACATGACAAAACCTATATGTTTACACAGGTAACATAGCCCCATGAACTTCCAGATATTGGACGCTGACTATGTCCGGGAGAATGAGAAACCGGTCATCCGTCTATTTGGGCGAGACGAAGATGGTGAAAGCGTCTGTTGTTTTGTACATGGGTTTGAACCATATTTCTATGTCAATGTTTCAGGTGAGCTTCAGGACGTAGCCGAAATAATACAGAAGCGATTTGAGACCGTCAAAAAGGTTGAGATCGTACAAAAATTTGAGCCCATTGGGTACCAAAAACATAAAAAACCCATGCTTAAGGTCACCACACTTGACCCTAAGAACGTTCCTGAAATACGGGATGATATCGCGGCACTCCCGGATGTCAAAGAGGTCTATGAAACAGACATCCTGTTTAGGAACAGGTTCCTGATCGACCGTGGGTTTAATGGTATGGGTTGGGTATCCACAGACCCTATTCCTGAAGCTGGGTCTTTCAGCATCCATAATTTAACCTGTGACCGGACGATAACAGCATCCAATGTACAGGGAATGGAGAAAATATCCAATGCACCCCTGAAGTACCTTGCGTTTGACATCGAGTGCCTACCGCTTGAGAACTCAATGCCCATTCCTGAAACCTCTTCAATTATAATGATTAGTCTTTCATTTGAACCTTCATACAAGGGGTATAGCACATTGGTTCTTGTGGGGAAGGAGGTGGAGAATGTAGACCATGATGTTGAGATTTTTACAGATGAAGCAAAACTACTGAACCGTTTTTTTGAAATATTCCAGGAATACAATCCTGACATGGTCATCGGCTACAACATTAACGATTTTGATATTCCCTATATATCAGATAGGGTAAAGGTTTTGAACGAATCCTATGGGAGTAACATAAAATCAAACGTGGGGCGCGACGGCAGACAAATGAGTTATCGTAGGATTGGGAATCGTACCATGGTATCCATGCCCGGACGAGTGGTCGTGGACGCACTGCCCCTTGTAAGGCAGGGTTTTAGTCTAAAGCAGTACACATTGAGAAATGTTGCTAAAGAACTGTTGGATAGGGAAAAACTGGATGTAGCTTTCCATGAGATGCGCGAATACTGGGAAGATTCAGGTGACAAAATCAAAAAGTTCATTGATTATTCTCGCCGCGATTCGGAACTTGCCCTCGAGCTGGTCCTGAAATTGCAGTTGCTTGATAAATATGTGGCACTGGCGCAGGTAAGCGGTACACTGCTTCAGGATACCATAAGCGGGGGTCAGAGTTCCATGGTTGAGAACCTCCTGCTCCGTGAATTCGGCAAACATGATCGAGTAATTCCTCCAAGACCTGATGACAGGCTCGCATCCACCAGACACAAGCAGAGTGAGGAACTGAAAGGTGGCGAGGTGTTGGAACCGTGGAAAGGATTGCTGGAAAATGTTGTCATCCTTGATTACAAATCGCTATACCCTACCATAATGATGGCACACAATCTCTGTTACACATCCGTTGTAGAGCGTGACCGCCCAGATGGTGAAACTATAAAGCCGCCTTCAGGTGGGGAATTTGTGAGTGCCCACGTTTCAAAGGGGATTGTACCGTCCATTCTGGAAGATCTTTTAAACCGCAGGACTGAGACAAAAACAAGGATGAAAAATGCAGCCAGTGAAGAAGAAATCCGGGTTCTGGATGCAACCCAGTTTGCACTTAAGATATTGCTCAACAGTTTTTATGGTTATTCGGGATACACCCGTGCAAGACTCTACAGCTTACAGCTTGCAAACGCAGTAACCAGTTATGGCAGGGAAAACATTCTTAACACTCGAAAGGTGGTGAATGATACTATTCACAGGATTTTCCTTATAAATGGTAATGCATATCTTGCAGGCGAGGTTGAATCACCTGAACCTTTGGATATGATTATTAGCCTTTCTGTGGTTTATGGTGATACTGATAGTGTTTTTGTCCAGTGCAGCTCAGGCTGTGAAATCTCTCTTGAGGATGCCGAACTTGTAGGGAACAAGATTGCAGGTATCGTATCAAATTCACTTCCTGACCCCATGGAACTTGAATTCGAATCCATTGCAAAGCGTGCCCTGTTTATCGCAAAGAAACGATATGCAATCTGGGTTTACGAGCGGTCTGGAGGGGGTTGGAGTGATAAGATAAAGGTCAAAGGTATGGAAACTGTACGCCGGGACTGGTGTGAACTCACGTCAAAGACATTGAATAAAGTTCTGGAGCTGGTGCTAAAAGAAGGTAAGGTTGACATTGCGGTGGAGTATGTTAGAAGTGTAGTGGACAGGGTGAGAAATATCGATGTCAAGAAGGATTTGGAGATCATCGATGACCTGACACTGACCCGCATGTTTTCCAAAGGGAAGAAGAGTTATAAAAGCAAACAACCGCATCTGACCGTAGTCGAGAAGATAGAAGAGCGGACCGGAGTGCCTCCATCAATTGGGGAAAGGATACCCTTTGTTATAATTGCTGGAAAGGGTCTGTTCGTAGATAGGGCTGAATATCCCGATTATGTTCGAGAGCATAATATTCCATTAGACGTGGACTATTACATAAAAAAACAGATATTACCTCCAGTGGAACGGATACTTGGTGCATTTGGAGTTGACATGGCGACCCTTGACTACGATTCAAAACAGAAGGGTCTGTTTGATTTCGTATCCCCTCATAAAAGATTTGCAAGAAAAACTGTGAAAAATAGTACTTGCAATGATAAAGAGGGGTCATCAGACCTGAAATCTCAGAGTTCGCTATTTGATTTTTAACTTTTTATGGGCAAATATCATCTAATTAAGTTCTACCCTCTCACCGCTTGCCATATACACCACACTTTCGCAGATGTTGCTGGCATGGTCCCCTATGCGTTCAAGATATCGCAGAACAAAAAGAAGATGTGATGCATTTTTGATTATAGCGGGATCTTCAATCATCATGCCAATCAGTTCGAGCCAGACGTCAGAAAACAAGCTGTCGATTTTGTCATCTTCTGATGCAGCTAACTTTGCTAATTCCAGATCAGATGTATCAAACGCTTTGATCGCGTTTTTGACCATATTTTCTGCAATCACTGCCATTTTAGGTATGTCGACCAATGGTTTTACATGATCGCCTTCGATTTTCTCTGTAATTTCTGCAATGTTGACTGCAAGATCGCTCATCCGCTCAAGATCGATTGCTATCTTAATCGATGATGTTATCAATCTCAGGTCCCGCGCAAGAGGCTGTTGATGGGCAAGCAGGCGTGTAGCACACCTCTCGATGTACATTTCATAATTATCAATCAGCTTGTCCCTTTCAATGGTCTCCCTTGCAAGTTCAATATCGAGAGTTCTCAGTGCTTCTACAGAATCGACAATTGTTTTTTGAGATATTTCCCCCATAGTCACTACCTTTTGCTTCAATGAAGCTAATTCCCTGTTATATCTATCCCTCACCACACAATCACCCAAATCTTCCGGTTATGTAATCTTCTGTGCTCTTTTCGCGCGGCATCTCAAATATCTGCCTTGAAGTACCAAACTCTAACAATTCCCCCAACAGGAAATATGCTGTATAATCGGATACCCGTGCTGCCTGTTGCATATTATGAGTTACAATGACAATAGTATAATTATTTTTCAAATCCATCATAAGGTCTTCAA
>JAFGOO010000130.1 GCA_016926455.1 Methanosarcinaceae archaeon
ATGTAGAACATGCTAATCTTGTGTTGGGATATTAAGCCTCTCATTCCCCATCTTACGAAAGGGGACTTCTCGGCTTAAAAGTTAAAATTCGAAATATATATGAGTGTAGAGACTCTATCTTTAATGGGAGTTGGTATACTTGAAAGCGTTGATACTTAGCGCAGACAATTTTGAGGATCAAGAACTGTTCTATCCGCTCAATCGATTGATGGAAGAAGGAACCATAGTTAAAGTTGCATCCATGAAAAAAGGAACTATCGTGGGAGAACATGGTTATTCAGTTAACGTGGATATGACCTTTGATGGTGTTTAAATATTTTGGTTACTACATCATTTTACTGTTTTGATTTGTTTATTTTTGGATTGGGTAAGACTATATTTTATTAATGCTTAATAGTACGTGTACATTAACTTTAATGTTAAGGTGAAATCATGACAGAAATAAAAGTTCAAGAGTCTACAGGAAGACTTCACATCACCATACCCAAAAGTATTGCAGATCTGAAAGGTTGGAAAAAAGGAACGACTTTAGAATTTAAAGAATATGCCGGTAATGTTTGCCTGATTGAGAAAAGGTAATAACATGAGATAACCACACGGACGGCAATGGCAAGAATTGAAACGAGGTGAACCGTCCGTGTGAGCATGGACTGTTTTGGGTGGGTACTAATTGCCACCTGCTACTCCCATAAGGGATTTTATAATAACACCGCCGACAACAACCACAAGCGCGCCAATACTGATTATTGCGCCCATGTCAGTCCAGAACCCCGCACCCGTTGTCAGGTCGGTATTTACCGATTCGTTCCATTGAGAAGCAGCCCCAGGCGTATACGCATTGTCAACGTTCTCGCCTATCATAGGCGCGACCATAAACAATACAGCCAAAACAAGTGCAGAGACACCGTAAGAAATCATCGTATTCATATTTGCCATTTTTATCACCTCGTTTATCATGATGTCCTAATTGGATTACATTACTAAAAGAAATGCAATTTAACATATGTGCTAATACTTGATAAATGTTTTTCATGGTTACCCCAATAACTTTATCAATATTGTAACAAACTATAATAAGTAATTGAGATATATAAACAAAGTAAGTAAACAACCACGCCAAGCGACACGAAAGTAAGTAAAAACAGAACCACATAATACTACATATATGTCCTAAGGAAAGGGGAAGGAAGGAACAAAAAACACGAATTATATTAAATAACTAATATCAAGTGTAACAGTTCATGTACACCAAATTTACACACGTTTACACATCGGATGACGTGTAAACTGTAACATGGATATCACAAACCCTTCTAAATAACTAATGTCAGGACAACCAAGTAATGTTAGTTAGTTAGTGAACTCTCATATTCCATACATATATGACATTGGTATATTGGTCTCTCATGATATACAAGAGAGTCCACAGAGAGTAAAAGAGAATCAAGAAAACAACGCCAACCACACACGAAAATATTAAAACACTCTCTACACAAGATATCATAAAACCTTCTAATTATATAATTCAGAACACGAACACCTTATAACAAACCTTGAACACTCACTCACATTTCAATACCACCGATTCTATTAGTTATGTAATTCAAGTAGTTGCACATTTTACAGTGCATAAATATGCATCAAACGTGCACACCGAATGATAACAGGCGACTGTCTTTAGTCAATTGCACTGCACATTTTTTAACGCTAACAACTTTATTTATGTAATACAAGAAACCTATAAAGAAGATGCATATTGCCCATTGCAGAATATGCAACAGGTATGCAACAAAAACCACATCAACCGACAGCGTTTATACAAATGCATTGCATATTTCATGATAACAAATACTATTAAATATCTAATGCAAGGGACAGGTCAATCACTTCAAAAATAACAATGTCTTGTTAGCTCTTCCGCTCTTTGACTCAATCCTAATCGTATCATCTTTCTCCATCTTTACAGCAATAGTTCTAATGTGTCGGTTTGTCAGATCAGGCACGTTTAGTTCATGCCGGATGTTTGTGAGAGATGTAAGGTATCTTTTTTCTAATAGAGTTTTGACGGCCTGTAAAATTTCGGTTTCGATGTGTGGATACCTATTTAACATTTCATTTGCTGATGGATAACTGGACCACATGGTCATGCGACCAACTCCCCACGTTTTCCAAAAGAATCTTTTATCCGGCGGTGGTTCGCGTGTCTATCAGCAACATAGCGAGGGCTGGTTTTGCCTATACAATGAGGGGTAGGTTTACACACTCCCAATGCTCGAATTGATACGCCAGCTGGAAAACCGGTATTATCATCCGATCTTAACCTAACACACGTAGGTACACGCATCCGCTTGTAATAACTTGAAAATATATTGGCGGTGGTTGCACCCCATCGGTTAGCAGTATCGTAAAAAATGTTTTGTGCGATATCTTTAGGTATTCCAGCTTGACCAAAAAACGCCGCTAATAATGCTAATGCTCTTGTTCTGCCTTCTCCGCATGTTGGAAGGTTTAGAATGTTCTTGATACATGGCGGGAATTTGTCATAATCGATTGGTGTGTTTGATGCGTCGGTTTCTTGATTAAATGCGGAGTGTTCAAAATTTCCATATTTGGCGGGGTGTTCCAACTCTTCTTTTGCTCTCTCCAGGTACGGAGTTAAGAATCTTAAAAAACCGTTATCATCATCGAATGACTGATACCAATTAAGACCCGTGTCGATTACATCTTTTTTTAATGGTAACCTTGCTTTCTCAAAATCAATTTTCACGTTATCTGGATTAAGGGGTATCACTGCATAAGGCTGCTTTAAGTGGATGCTAAAAAGCGATTTAAATACACGCTTGCTATTGTTCAGGCTATCCGGTTTCACTTTTCCGACGTGCTGCGGGTACTCTGTAAAAAATGATTCTCGCAGATCATTTATAACCTGACCGTATGCATTTAGCAATATGGTAAACATCCGTTCCCATTCATTGGAATTTCTGAAACGGTTAAAATATTCTTCTATTACTTTGTGGTGTACCAGAACGTAGATACCACCGCCTGAGAATAACACGTGAATACTGTTTGGTGCATGTTCTCTCAGTTTGTCGCAAAAATATTGACCCATGTCTTCGACTGCTTTTTTTACATCTGGTTGATGTATATCACACCCATGCGCCTTGTCTATATCAATTGCCAGGGTATAACCCTGTGTGGACATTCTACTTAGTAGTGGGCTTTCTTCTTGTGTAACCTTGTTGTAATCCGTCTCAAAAATACGATTATCAAAAAAGTTCAAGGTCCAGTACAAAGTCCGATATCTGGCGGTTATATGTATGTAATCAGATTCTTTTGAGAGGTTATAAGGTAATTTTTTACCGTCGGTGTTCTTGTACCACCCAACGCCGTCACCGTTTCCCCACCTGCAAAAAACATCATCTTTTGAAAGTTCGATAATCCGGTTCTGGATTTCTGGTGTTCTGTAGTGATTCAGTATATCCTTTTTTGGAAGTTTCATTAGTTCATACCCCCGAACTCATAATTAATGCCTGCATCCTGCACGAGGTACAACGCCTTCTTTGCTCTGGTTATTCCAACATACCAAACCCTTGCTTCTGCTTGTGAACCGTTGCCAGGGATAACCATACATTTTTTTACGCGCTGGGTTATTCCAGTATGCAAAAAAACCGTATCGGCTTCAAGTCCTTTTGAACCGTGTATAGTCAAAATTCTAATTCTGTTTTGTTCGCCGTGTGTGATTGGTGTCTTTCTGGTTTCAAGTGTCCTGTTAAACATGGCCTGCCTTAGCTCATTCTGCTTTGTTGCGTGCGCGATTGGGTTTTTTGAAAGCAGTATATCACACAACTTATCAGACATTACACCGCTTCCTACCTGCAACGTAGGACGGTAATCACTTTTCAAATATTCCTCAAAATCTGATTTCTTACCGTTGTAAATAAAATACTTACTTGGGTAATTATCCAACAGGACGCATATATCATTACCAGACAGTGGCGCACCTGTTCGAAATTTCAGGATCACATTAAATAAGCTAACGTCGTTCTCATCCCATCCCATTAGGCCACCGAATAACCGCCCCGATTTTGCAAGCCGTTCCGCGATTGGGTACGCCTGATAATTGCATCTGATTAAATGGAACTCTGTTCCCGCTGTACTGGGTGTTTCATTGTCCCAAGGGATAACCTTTATTGGTGTCTCATCTGTTTCCGTGGTGGTTACCTGTGGCGGGTACTGCCGTTCACGTCGCAAGACTTCTAACGCAAATCTCCAAATCGGGGTCACCAATCTATAAGATTTATGTAAAGTTATTTCGGTTGCGTCCCATTCATTGAAGTAATCCGGACTTCCGCCCCAAAACCCGTATATAGATTGGTGGGGGTCTCCTGCAATGGTTACGCCTTCACACGATTTCGCCCACATTTTAAATAAATCATATTGTTGTTTTGTAAGGTCCTGGAATTCGTCGACCATCAAAAACGGCGTATCAAGTCTGATTTTGTGTTTTAAGACTTGCTCGACCATGTCCGAATAATCTATTTTGTTGTTTTTTTCTTTGTACTCGTTGTAATCATCAATGAACTTAGGGATTCTGTCATGTGACAATGGCACGTTTTCGGCGCCTGGGTACCTGTACCACTTCGCGGGGTCGGTCTGGGTATTCCGTAGCCATGTGTAGAGATCAAGTAATTTACCACTGTATACGCTCTCTTCATCGTCTATTGTTGATATTCCATTTTTCATGTTTTTTATATATCCGTACTCCCTGGCAAATTCGATTATATCTTTTTTAGTGATTACTTCGGGGTAATCAAGCAACCTGTAACATATCCCATGGATAGTGTTTATGTGACGCTTCATTGTGTTTCTTGAGCTGTCGGTGAAATTCAATACTTTGTTTATCAAATCTTCAGCTGCGGATTTTCTGAACGTGGTACATGTGATTTCGTCGTCGTGGACGCCATTATTCAACATTGTGCCATAATTGGCCATCAATGAATACGTTTTACCGCATCCTGGAGGGGCATATATCTTAGTGTTCATTGTTTACCCTCCAAAATGTTACAGGTGTTACAGGCTGTTACAGGTACATTTTTTAAACCTGTAACAAAAAAACCACAAAACACCGCACCTATTATATAGAGTGTTACAGGTGTTACAGGCATTTCGCCAGTTTTAAATAAAATGTTCTTTATACATGTAACACTAATCATTTTGACCACACCCCGAAAAAATATTTTCAGTGAACCACCAAAAACGGCAAAGTTTCCCACCACAACGAACCGCGGCGGTTCCCCCCTTCTTATAACCTAATTCGGTCATCGCCGGACTGAGTAATTCAGGAGACACGCTGAACCTGTGTGCGTCGAGGATATCCTTAATTTTACTCGACGAGACGCAGTAATGACCGTCTTTTTTAAGCATGGCCTGACCTGCGGCGGCGTCTTCTGGGTCGTCTGTTTGTGGTATGTCCCTAACAAATTCGATTAACTGATTTGCAGCATATACGGCGGCGGACTCATCAACAGACTGCACCGTTTCACGTTTCGGATGGGTTGCTAAAAATTGTACAAATTCTAACCAATTGTTACCCTTAAACCCAGGCGCGGGTAAATCAAACGTTTTCAAATACGCTCGCCTGAACGAATTTTGGTTTTCAAGTTCCCTACTATCTAATTTAACCTCGAATTCACCAAACGATATTATCCAAAACGTGGGATCGGTTGAAATGTGTCCCTTTACAACTTTTACCTTAGTGACGGTTTCGCAGAACTCGGTGATTTGTTCCGTGTAGAAATCCTCTTTTGTTTTTGAAAATGTAATTCCCACCATCAATACCACCTACGATAAGCAGCACCCACAAAACTTTTATCAAAACAGCATGTATCTATACATGCGTTTGCGTTTGTTCTGTTTGGCACTTCGCCAAAAGTGCCGGCGTTATCTTTTTTCATTTTTCAACCCCTCCCTTCAAATCCTCAAGTCTGATCAACCACATCCGCCGATACTCTCCTAACTTCAAAATCGGGATTTCTTCTTTTCTCAATTTCTCTAAAAGTGTCTGGTCCGTTGTACCTAAAAATTTGACCATATCAGGAAACGTGATAATTCCAGTGGGTGGAAGGATGTTATCAAAGTTCACCACCATCTTTACCACCACCGCTGAGTTACATGATTGAACCGTCTACTTTGCCCCTCTGGCGCTCTCTGACACCCACCATTCAACGGTTTTGTTTCAAGGCATGTATTAGTATCTCCCACAACCAATTTTTTGAAATTCGGGGATTTATGCCAAGGAACAAAAAGTACTTCTTTTTCAATATCTTTGAAAAGATAAGGGATGCAAAAGTAGTACTCCTTCATGTTTGATGTGGTCCGGAATCTCTCTATTAAAAAATTAATATTTTCTTCGTATCCACCGAGCCCAAAAAGAGATTTTGGCCAATCTTCAAACTCGGGGCATCTCCCCATTAGGGTCATACGTTCGCACCACTCGCGGACTTCCGCAGGCGTCTTGAATGGGTCTTCCTGCGGGTTCATTTTACAATACCTCTTGAACGCTTAACTTCCGCAAGTGTGGTTTTCCCTTCTGCAACATCTTTTAGAATTGTTTTTACTGTTTCTTGTGCCCGCTCTTCAATTATTGCCATAATTTGGAACGAAGCCGGCAGGTTTATACATTCAAAATTTAAACCAGTCATGGCGTACCCCTCCGCTGGGTTATGCCTCCCTGGTTGCTGCTGAGTCTTGGCGGGCCTGCGCAACTGGGGATAAAATTATTTTACGGTTCTGTAGTTCGATTCCAAGAAACGCCCCCTTTTCAATCCCTAGCACTAAGACTAGTGATTTTGGGAGTGTTACTATGTAGCTGTCTTTTCCAGTTTTTTGAAGTTTGCGTAATAATTTCATGTTAATTTCCCATATAGATATATAGGATAAGCACATATATAGTGTTGAGTAAAAAGCACCAAACATTTTTAGGATGTAGGTATATGGCTGGTAAAGATTCGTTTGAAACTAAAACCCCAATCGTTCTGAAGATTATAGAAGATTATGAAAATGAAGAAGGAAAAAATCCAGAGGGGATTAAACAAAACGAATTACTTAAAAGACTTGTAAAGGAAACAGGTCAAAAAGTGAGTAAACACACTTTAAATAAGTGCCTTACCACCTTAATCTTTAATTTTCAAATTCAAGAAATACAGGGCACGGGCCAGGGAAACCCTGTGTATTATAAACCTTTAAAAGTGCCTTACTCGAATAAATTTGACGAAAATATTAAAGCATCCTTGCATGAAATGGGTGCGTTTATTGATGATAAAACGCCTTTTGGTTTTGAAGCGCGTCATTACCGGCATATAATAGGCCCTTTAGTTGATATTTTCCAATCTATTTTGGTGAACATGGCCGCATATTCAACTAATAAAAAAAGGTATCAAGCCGCACAATATTATGAATTGTTTTTAGAGGCACAGCTTCTTCCTGCAATGCGTGAACTAAAAAAACTTGTAGAACCACCTTTTATAATGAGTTCTGAAACATATTCTATGCTTTTCAATGCCTGTGCATTAGGCGTTATGGATAGTATAACAAACATGAACCACCCACTCGAAGAGACAACAGAATCTGAGGACCAAGAAATTGATAAATATTTGCTCGAAAGAGACGCAACAACAAATAAAATAGAATGGGGTCAATGTATGCCGCATTTTTTATCAGACGACCCAAAAACAAAACTTTGTATAAATGAGAATAAATATTTAAGCGAAATAATAAAAAAAAATAAAAGAAACTAGAAAAATAAATAATTTATTTTATATTCTTCAAAATCTCGTTAACTCTTGCAGCTACTAGATCGTCCAGCTTATCCTCTAGAAGTGCTGTTAATTGGTTATCTATTGGGTTTGTAGCAGCTTCCATAAGCTTTACACGCTCTCGAAGGTCTTGTAATTCTGACCGTTCCACAATGTGTGCGGCGGTCTCAGCTCTTAAGATATCGTTTTCGTGTTTGATTTTCTTGTACGGTTCGCTCTCTGCAACATCCAACGGTTTTTGAATAGTCAAATATGGCACGTATTTTTTATAAATCTCCTTGAGTTTATCCGGACTTGCTCGGAAGTATGCCGATCTTGTACCGTCCAGGGTGTGACCCATCGTAAACTCGACAAAAAAACTATCTGCACCGGCATTAAGTAAGGCGCTATTGAAATATTTCCTCATGTTATGAGAGCGAATTAAATTCCAGTGGCCGCTTGGTGTGTTCTTTCTTGCCCTCATAGATAATTTGCGATATGTTTTAAAAAACGCCATAGGTTCAAGTTTTCGCATCTCTTCATCTCTGGTATCAAGATATGTGTTCGATATCCAACGAGAGCATAACAGATAATCCGTGTCTGAATACACTCTTTGTTTCTCAATCTGACTGTTTTTTTCTGTCTTGGTTGTCCGCGCTCTAAAATTTAAATAATCCCATACTGCCCTGGATGCTTCCGGAGTTAAGAATGTGACAAAATCAAAACCAACCTTACCCCTTCGAAGCGGAATAGTTGTGATTTCCGTTTCTGGATCATAACCTTCCCTGAATTGCCCCACCGTTAAATTTCTAATTTCCTCTGCAGCTAATCCACTAGACACCCCTATCAAAATAATAGCTCGCTCTAGTGGGTCCGCTATTTTGAGGACTTCTTGAATATCTTCTTTTGATGGTATCTTGTTGTGTCTCTCCAAAGACATTGCCTTGTTTCCTGCCCTGGGCAATGTGGGGAGCTCAATATCAAATGTTCGATAAAACGATTTAATCCCTGTGATGTTGATTTTTATAGTATTTGGTGCACGTCCGGTGTCTTGCATATGCTTTCTGAATCCGATTATATGCCGTTTGATGTTACGCTCTCTCATCAATTTCCCCGCCCTGATCTCACCTTCCGCTTCATTCAGTAATTCTTCAGGACTCATTCCAACCCATCCAGTAAACGCCTGTATCGCTGTTAGATAATTGCGCCTGGTGTTAGGCCTTGGGTTCAGGGTATCAAACCACTCTGTTATGATAGGGTCTTTTTCCAAATCGTTTAACTTCATATTATCAATCCTAGTATAGATGTATTAACAATTTATATATATCTATTGATGATGTAATACCTTCTGAGTTCGATATCCTCGTGCTTCCCGGAGGGAAAGCACCAGAGAAAATCCGGCTTGAACACAAAGCACTTGAGATTGCACGTCATTTTTTCAATAATGATAAGACTGTGGCAGCCATATGTCATGGTGCTCAGACACTCATTTCGGCAGGATTGTTGAAGGAACGCAGGGCCACATGTTATATTGCAATTAGGGACGATCTCAAATTAGCAGGCGCCACTTATGAGGACCGGGAAGTGGTGGTAGATGGAAATTTGGTCACTTCAAGACACCCGGCTGATCTTTATGCCTTCGGAAGAGAATTAGTAAAGAAGATAAAGGTTTAAGAAAAAGGGATAGGCTTGGATGAAGCTGAACCGGAGTAGAATAGCTAGCATATTGCCTGTCCTGATGTGTACTGAACAGACACCTTCTTCAGTTAAAACAATTGTAGTTTCGATTAGGACAAAAACAAATCAAGGGGACATTACGGAAGGCGGGCATCTGGAGAAGGATTTCGATACTGACTTCATGGCTGAATGGTGGTACCTGAACGGAACTGCAATATTGGTGGCTAATGACGGTGAAAAAAAGGATATTGGATTTTTTGTTGTACTGGCGCATCAGGAATCTGCTTTTTTTGTCAACCCAGCTGGAAAACAGCTTTCACATATGCTTACTTTCTCGGGTTTCTATTCTGATGGTAGCACAGATGACTTCTATTTTGCTGAGACCCATGTCCCACAGGATAACCTTGATAAGTATATCGCACTAGGTACGCCTTACGCAAAATACCTGTACCCCGATGGGTCAAAGAAGTTCAATGGCTCTAAAGCATCGGGCTATAAACTGTTTTACACAGCAGATGGATTGGAAATGGACCTCTTATTCCAGACAAATATAGACAAAACAACCGACCAAGCAGATCAACCCCTTCATTTCACCGCGTACGAGCATTCCTATGGTACCCTTCAGGGTTCAATACTTGTCGGCTGCAAAAAATACCAAATCACGCAAGGTGAAGGATATATGGATCATATGATTCCCATGACATGCAAAGGCGGCACATGGCCTATGGATATGCATGGCTGGAACTGGTTCGAGGTGACGACAGAAAAACATGAATTGGTTGTTTATGCAGTGAGGGGTATTGAAGATGGTTACAATAATTATTCATACAAAAGCCTGACATTGCTGGATAAGCACACTGGAAAGGTGATTGCGAAATACTCGGGCGATGAGATAACAATCAATGAGACGGATTGGATAAATGAGACTAAGCACAGTAGGAAAAGACCAACAAAAATTACAGTATCAACCACTGATCTTGATGTTGTCCTCAACGCCGAAAAGGTAGTCTATTACGACCAGTCCGATTCCATTGTTGCTGCCGGATTTGTTAATTTCATGGCCTTTCAGCCACACGATGCAGTGATTCGGTACAAAGGTGCTATGGAGAAGGGAAGCGCTTTCTGCGAATACTTGGTCACTGACATGGCAGTTTTCACTCCAAAAATCAATATAAGGGGGAGTGGGGGAGAATAATATCAGTCATAAATGTTACTAATGTCAGGGAAAAAAAACAACAAAAAAGCAATTTATTCCTTGTCAGGATTCATTCGAACCGGGCTCTTTGAAATTTTATTTACGCTAATCAATACATCTGTTATCATCAAGATTTTCTTGTCAGTTCCTTTAAATTGCGGATAATAGGTTGAATATTTTCATATAAATAATAACAATATATCTATATTCAAATAATTATCTATTTAATTTTAGTAGTAAGGTCTTTATCCAAATCGATAAGTATCATGTTATAAGGCGCCAGAAAACCATTTTCAACCCTCATTTTGAGCGAATACGTATTGATAGACTCCCCTAAATAATAGACATTGAGATTGTATTTTGTTTCCTTTGGTGTAGCTGTGAATAAGATACCGGTTGCAATGAAAAGTAAAAACACGGCAGTAGCCTTTAGATAGTTATTGATAACTCTTAGTTTTGATTGAAATTCCCGGCATGGTAACCTATATCTTTAATAGAAGTATATGTTCTTAGTATACAAAGGGAGAGGGCAACTTTGGGATATCAGATCATAGCAAGAGCTTATTTCAGAATGTCTGGATACTTGTTCCCAATATAGGAGTATATATTAAATGATATTAATATATATTATATATTACAAATATTTATATCAGTCCGTTGCAATTGTTTTCCCTGACTTATTGGAAACCGGTGGAATATGATGACAATCGAAATTACCTCCAAGAAATTACCTACCAATGTGGGGACCTGCCTGAACATTTTTCTCGTAATAGGAGTTGCGTTCATTGGAATTGGTTGTGTGGACAACGATACAGAGGGAATATCAGAAA
>JAFGOO010000131.1 GCA_016926455.1 Methanosarcinaceae archaeon
TAAAGCCCAATTATAGGTAAACCTACACGCACCGATATGTTTCATAAAAAGCTCTTGTTGTTCTTTGTTGGGATATAAACGGTATTTTTAGGCTTTAAGCATTAATAGACATTATATTTTAACAACATATATATTTTTTTACATAAAATAGATAACATACTAATGTTGTTTTGGGATATTAAGCCTCTCATCCCCCATCTTACGAAAGGGGACTTCTAGGCTTACAAGTTAAATGCTTTATATGTTGTTTTTTCACCCAATCTTCCTCGCCGCAGTTTCTATCGCATCTTTCAAGCTGTTCTTTGGCATGATCGTAGTAACCGGGATCCTAAGGATCTTTTCAATCGTTGTACTGACAATCGGCGCGCAAACAACGGCTCTTGCACCCTCCCGCTCAGCACGGACAGCCGCAACAATTGCTTCCTCCATTGAGGTAGCAGAATATTCCCTGATGGTAACAAGTGTATCACCTATTTTCCTTTTTGTTTCACTGATGCTGTCTAGCACAGGACGCGCTGCGATCACTGCAATGAACTCCCCGTGCTCAGATTTCTCGATTTTGCGTATGGTAGCCACGATTTGGCGAAGTGTCTTTATGTTTGGCTCCCTGTTTCCTGAAAGGATTTTGTAGAGAGTACTTGGAGGGATATCCGCCTGTTCTGAAAATTCAAGAGCTGTGAGTCCAAGGTCTTCCTTGATCACTTTTGAGAGTCGTTGCTGAAAAACCTTGTCCGATTCGAATGCTGCATTAATCACTTTATCCGCAATGTTCATCTTTGGTCGCCTTTTGATTATCTCATTTGGGTGATAGATTTAAACACATTAATACTTTTAGGACACTATTGTAGGCATATGATAAATGATATATAAAGTGTTTAAAAGAATAAGGCTAATCAACGTTTTTATCGGCTATGAGGTGAAAAAATGAAAAAGCTCAAAGGTACAATATTTACTGTAATTTTGATACTGTCTGCATTGTTCGTATCAGGATGTGCAGAATCCCCTGAAACGGTTACAGATCTGGACATTGGTTATCAGCCCAGTACACACCAGATCGCGTTCATGACTGCAATGGAAAAAGGCTGGTGGGCCGAAGACCTTGAACCCTTTGGTATAGAAACCATCAAAGACCACGAATTCCCCACCGGCGCACCCGAGATGCAGGCAATGCTTGCAGGTGAACTGGATGTTGCTTATGTAGGGGCCGCCCCGGTGATCTCTGCACTTAGCTCAGGTCTAGATGCAAAGATCGTTGCGGGAGTGCAGACACAGGGTTCAAATCTGGTTCTTCGACCCGAGTTTAATTATACAGGTCCTGAAGACCTGAAAGGCTTAAAGATTGCAACTTTCCCGGCAGGTACCATTCAGGATACGATCTTAAGGGACTGGCTTAAGGAAAATGACATTGACCCTGATAACGATGTCGAGATTATTGCTATGGGGCCCGGAGATGCAACAACTGCCATATTTGCAGGACAGGTTGATGCTGTATTCTTACCGCACCCAGCACCTGCGATTATTGAGAGCGCAGGAAATGGCCGTTCAGTGATTGCTTCAGGAGAGATGCTTCCTGGTCATGCCTGCTGTGTACTTGTGGTCAGTGGGGATCTGATACGTGAGAATCCTGAACTGGTCAAACAGATCGTAAAGACCCATATCAGAGCAACGGAATACAATAAAGCCCATGTAGAAGAGGCAGCAGCCATATTTGCAAGGAAGACGGGCTTGGAAGTGGAAAAAGTGGAAAAATCCCTTGCTGAATGGGATGGCGAATGGATTTCTGACCCGAACCTAATCGTAGACTCTACGGTGAATTACACCCAGGTGCAGTACGAATTGGGTTATATAGACAAACCACTCACAAAAGAAGACATATTCGATCTCAGTTTTTATGAATCAGTGAAAGAATAAATGCCTGTTAATGGCAAGATACATGAATGAACAAAACGTATCCTCTATCGGTTCTGGAGGTCTCAAGACTTCCAGAATACCGGAGGATGCATGAAAAAAAAACTTACGAAATCAGTGGAACAGAAAGGCCTCGAATTAATATCAATACTCTTCGCACTTACACTGTGGCAACTGGCGGCTGACCTGATCGTAAAAAATAAACTGCTCCTGCCGAGTTTTACGGATGCATTGGCTTCTTTTCTTGAAGTTATAGAAAACGGTGTGATCTTTACGGACATCTGGGTCAGCCTGATCCACTTTGGTATTGGTCTGGCCCTAGCCCTTGTGATAGGAATCCCCATCGGGATCATCATGGGATGGTTCAAGACCGCAAACCGAATTCTTGATCCACTGATCGAGATCATTCGCCCTATTCCACCGCTTGCATGGATACCTTTTGCCATTGTCTGGTTCGGGCTCACTCACAAATCTGCTGGCTTTGTGGTGTTCCTAGGGGCAGTTTTCCCAATTATTATCAATACCTTTACGGGTTTCAGGAGCGTACCGCGGGTATATGTAGAGGCTGCAAGGGTACTGGGATGTATGCGTGATCGTGACCTGATACGGTATGTGGCACTACCGTCTGCACTGCCGTCCATTGTGGCAGGCATACGGATTTCCATGGGGATCGGCTGGATGTGCCTTGTTGCTGCAGAGATGTTCGGTGTCAGCAAGAATGGTCTTGGCCACAAAATCTGGTGGCACTATTATCTTCACCAGATGGATGCTGTGCTTGTGTATATGTTGATCCTTGGTTTGCTGGGTCTTTTGATCGACAGATCTTTCAGGAACTACACGGACAAACGACTTCTTAAATGGCGTTCAGGAGAGGTGATATGATTGGGCAGGGTAAAGGTAAACAGCGTTTCACGGACATTTAAAAAAGAAGATGGTTTATCAACCGGTGCATTGGACAATGTGAGCCTTGAGATACAGGACGGGGAATTTTTGTGTTTCATAGGTCCCTCTGGCTGCGGGAAAACGACCCTTCTTCGTATCATGGCCGGGCTTGACTCACCCACATCCGGTAACCTTACACTTGATGGGGTAGCAATCAAAGGTACCGATCCAAAACGCGGTATGGTATTTCAGGAATACTCTCTGTTTCCGTGGAGGACGGTGATTGACAACATTGCATTCGGACCTCAAATGCAGGGTATCCAAAAGAAAGATGCCCGCAGGATGGCAGAGAAATACTTAGAACTCGTGGGACTTGAACAGTTTAAGAATAGCTATCCCTATGAACTCTCAGGCGGGATGCGTCAGAGGGTGGCAATTGCGCGTGCACTGGCAAACGAACCCAAAGTCCTTCTCATGGACGAACCCTTCGGGGCACTGGACGCACAGACAAGAAATAGTCTTCAGAACGAACTTTTGGAGATATGGGAAAAAAAGCATGTTACAATCCTGTTCGTAACCCACAGTGTAGATGAGGCAGTGTTCCTTGCGGACAGAGTCGTGGTCATGACATCCCGTCCAGGAAAAATAAAAAAAATCGTCAAGGTGGGACTCCCGCGCCCACGCGACCGGACAGGGGCGGAGGCAAATGCTCTGCGAAACAGTATGTTGAAACTACTTGCTGAAGAAAGGAAGGGATAATGTAGAATATTCATGTGCGTCTCATTCTGAGTGCACGATAACCTTTGTTCCAGACTCTATTTCTTTGATGTCCAACTTGCCCACCAGTTCGAGGGTGTTGTCTGCTTTTGCAAATCCAATAGAACATCCAGGGCGTACGATCATTTCCCCTCCACATGTTGCAGACTTTACGACCTTTACACCATCGAGGAGTATCAAATTACTATCCACCTCGATGCTGCCACCGATCTCTGACCTTGAACCGATAACAGCGCTGCCAGCCTGTACGTTGTATTTTACAAAGGAACCCTTACCAAGTTCAAGCGAACCGCTGACTTTCAGGCTTTTCCAGAAATTTGCACCAGCACCAACGATCATGTTGCCGTCAACTGCCACACTATCCTCAAAAAATGCCTTTTTCTCGACAACGTAGGTGTTGGAATTAGCATGGTACCTGATAAATTCATTATTCATTTTTATCACTGTTTTGCTTTTTTTGGTTGTATATAATTTCTGACTACTCCCACGACTAAAGTCGTGGGGTTCTTTAATTGAACCCTAAAGTAGTTTTATCCTCTAATGAGTTTAAGCAGTTGCTGATTCATTGTCGGAACTTGCAACCCAGTTAAACAACTGGTTGTAGAGGTTCCAATTCCACATCCGTTAGTTCCCGCGAGCCTCGCGGTACTTTGATATGTTTTAGATCTATTCAGTATGTTGACTTCTGCATTAACATTCCTGTCTAATGATGTGTTGCAATGTTCACAATCAAATACTCTATCTGATAATTGAAGTTTGCTTTTTTTCTTTTTACCACATACCGAACATACCTGAGAA
>JAFGOO010000132.1 GCA_016926455.1 Methanosarcinaceae archaeon
AATGGTGTTTTTGTGATCTCTACCTGATGCCCATCAATTGGATTCTTGTTTCTGTGAACGATTAGCAGGTTTTGACCGGCGCTTGCACTCTTACCTAATTTGGTAATTAGGTTTCTTACAACCTGTTCAAAATCAGAGTAGATCAAAATTTCTGAGTGTTTACCAGCCTTTTTAATGATTCCGATAGGCTCTAAATATATGTGAATAATTCGTACTCCTTGTTATTTAACTGATATTAGTACTTATGATATCTATACACAGACAATCCTATTAATATGGGTTTCGGCAGGATTTGTCTAAAAAGTAAATAAAAAAAGTGTTATCGATACTGCCTGCGATTGAATGCTTCCATTGCAGCGTCTACCCTGTTTTCGACCTCATTCATTTTTCGATCCACATTTGTCTCGACACTTTGAATATTTATTCTCAATGATCTCTCCCTTGCCTCCAGTTCAGCATCAATCTTGCGAAGCCTTATATCTACCGACAATATCATGGCAGCCAATGCACCAACCATGACCACAGCTGATAGAATGATAAGTGAATTTGCAGGACTATCTCTGAACCTGCCAAGCCATTCATACGTGAGCACAAAGGATGATAATGTCATCACCAATGAGAAAATTATATCTCGCATCTCCATTATTCTGCCTCTTCTTTTACAATCCCTAATATTTTTACCATCTCATTATTATTTAATGTTATTTTAACATATACTATTAAGTACTGTGCAGTTTATTTTATGACAAGTATTCTGCCATCAATATTGAACGGAAGTTTAACTATTGAATTCTGACAAAACGTCTCTTACGGATTATCTGCCAATGTTTGGCATGGCAGGTGTCATACTGCTGGTGCAGGTCTTTGCACTCATCTTAGCAATGCCCATGGAAATAAACGAGATGCGTGCTTTTGAGGACCCTACCTCCACAGCAAATTCGATATACTACATTGTCATCATCCTTGTCTTCACAGCTATCCTGCTTCTCGCGATAAAAAAAAACATGAAATGGATAATTCAGGTCGTAATCTTTCTGGCAGTGGCTACGACCCTTTATTATGTACTCTATGCACTCCTCTCAGTTACAGGAGTTGCTCCCCTCACAAATAACGCAATCTCGTTCCTGCTTGCCGCATGTATGACCATACTACTCCACAAATTTCCTGAATGGTATGTTATCGATATTATAGGACTCATGATCGGTGCTGGTGCAAGTGCAATCTTTGGGATATCGCTTGCAATAATACCCACAATCGTACTTCTGATACTACTAGCAACATATGATGCGATTTCTGTGTACAAGACAAAACACATGATCGCTTTGGCTGAGGGGGTCATGGACCTGAAACTTCCGATACTGTTCGTTATTCCCAAACACCTTGGCTATTCATTCAGGAAAGAAACTTTTAATAGAGAAGGCAAGCGAGAGGCTTTTTTTATGGGTCTTGGTGATGCCGTGATGCCAACGATACTTGTGGTCTCTGCAAACGTGTTCATAGAGCATACCGGTACAATCTCGTATCCGGCACTGGGCGCAATGATTGGAACGGTTGCAGGATTTTTTGTGCTTACCATCCTCGTGATGAAAGGAAAACCACAGGCAGGATTGCCATTTTTGAACAGCGGTGTGATTATTGGATATGCAGCAGGCTGTCTGTTATCATGTACATCGTTTTTTTGACACCTAAAATCTACGAATTGGACCTTCACTTTTAGGCATCTTCTAAGATATTGCACACATCGCAAGATTCATCGCAAGATTCATCGCAAATATCATTGCCAGAATTAAGTTCAGAATCAAGTGCACGTGTGCCCTCTGCAAGCACAGCTGCATTGGAAAGGGTGCCCCCAATTAAAATTGCATCAAATATCTCCTCTTTTGAGATTCCAAGACGTTTTGCGACTCGGATGTGCATCTTCAAGCAGTACTTACATCGAATCGCAGCAGACACACCGATAGATATCAACTCAATGGTCTTGGGGTCCATGCGTTTGAACTCACGCATGATGGAATTGTCGTACAACACTTTTGGAATAAAAAGTTCAGGCGTGTCTTTTAAAAAATTTAAAATATATGGAATCTCTCCATACTGCTTCTCTATATGGTCCAGAAGCTTGGATACTACCTCATCAGGCTCTTTCTCTAAAGCTTTCCTGATATGTTCAATTTCCATATAGTGAATCCTCAATTATGCAAATTATATCAAAAAATCAGATTGGAAGATTATATCACAAATCCGACCTCAGATTTATGTTGTATTTTAATTAATATATAATTTTTCATTTTCGAGGGCATTACCTTTGCAATTTCAGAAAGCAGCGGCCCTTCATCAAACTCTAGATTCTCAATACGTTCATGGTACTCTCCATAGGGGAGTTTGACACGGAGTCCGTCCAGTTGAAGGGTGATAGGTGCCGGTGTCATAACATATTCAATCTCTGGAATCTGGTCGGATATTTCCTTCATAACCCTTGCCGGCAAAACCGCAAGTGGATCTTTTGAAATCTCCCCTCGCCTCTGGTCGATAAGTTCACCCACCTTCTTAGACATCGTGTCTAGTGCACATAATTCCGCCTCCTTGCGCAGGCGGTGCGCAACCCTGCCTATATTCCCGATATATAGGTCCGCATGAGGGACATCTTCAGTCTTAAGGTCAGGTCCGCCCGTTACCACAACAGGCACTTCAATACCCTCAAACAACTTCGGTTTCTTATTGATGATACAATCACTGAACGTTCCAAAAACAAAAATGGCAACATCGTGTTCATTGATTAGCCGCCTTTCATAATCAGCCGATAGTGCAACTCTTCTCCCCATCCCCCTGGCAAGTCCTATCATATTTGTATTGGCTCCTCCCCGGCGCAGGTACTCTGCAACATCACATGCTGAATGTGGAAGGTGATGATATGCTAACGTCGGAGATACGACCGCAATCTCTGTACCTGTCAAGGGTGCCTTAGTGAGTTTGCCCAATAACTTTTTTGCAATATCCTCTATCAGGTCTACATCCATTTCAGGAATTAGCATGATAAGCGTGACTTCAGTGGCTGCCGGGATTTTCTGTATCAAGTAGCCACCAAGATCTTCCAATAGTTCTAGTATAAGACCGTGTTTGTGAATACCGCCTTCGTAAATGTAAGGCTCAAGCACTACTGCCACTTATTTTCCCTCCACAGAGTTCTTCCAGCATACGATGTGTTTCTTCAATCCATTCCTGTTTCATAATGTCTTCGGTAGCCAAAAAAATAAAATGATTGCCTTCAAGTAAATGATGCCTTACCCTGAACCCTTCGGGTGTGATCCTTATTGCCATGTCTACAAGTCTAGAATTCAGTGTTCGCTGGGGGTCATCCACCACCATCTGTTCGATTGCGACTATCTCATCATGTGGATTTTCACATATCACAATCACGGTTTTCCTCTCGGGCTGACTCACATTTCCCGGTCCATACTTTGCCCATAGTTTATCCAGCAACTGCGGAAGGTAGTGCTCATTTATGATATCTATTTGAACCCCGCTCTTTCCATATGTACCTATCCTTACATGTGCAAAATCAACAGTTTTTACAGGAGGCTGGCTTCCACGAAGGACCATTGCCATCTGGAACAGTGTATCTTCAGGTCTAATGACCACTTTGATCCTCCCAATTGCCCTTGAGAGTACAAGATCGGATATGGCATCAGATACGATTTTTTTGTACTGCTCTGCTTCTGATTTTATCTTGGACTCAACAACAAACGTTTCAAGAGGCTCCATCGTCTCTACTCCCCCACATAACCAGATGCCAGTAGCGCCGCACCCACTGCACCGATAAATTGCGAATTCAGAGGTACCAATATATCAATCTTGAGCAGTTCTCCGAGTGCCTTTGGCACACCTTCAATAAGAGACGAACCCCCCACCAGAATCACAGGTTCCTTGACATCCACTTCCTGCAACTGTTGCTCAAATATCTGCTCAACGACGCTATGGCAGGCCGCAGCTGCAACATCCTCAGGAGTGGAACCCTTTGCGAGGGAATTGACAAGTGACTGGATACCAAAGACTATACAATAACTGTTCATCTCAACCTTTTTCTGCATACCCTTTATTGCAAGATCACCCAACTCCGTGATATCCACACCCAAGCGCTTTGCAGCCATCTCAAGGAAACGGCCCGAGGCACCTGCACAGATACCTCCCATGGTGAACATTCCAGGAATCCCATCTTCCACCGATATAGCCTTGTTGTCCATACCACCGATGTCAATGACAGTTGCTGAACCTTTTTGCTTGTTGGCAAGATAAACGGCACCTTTAGAATTGACTGTGATTTCCTCCTGAACAAGCTTTGCCTTGAAATGGTCACCAATCAGGAACCTGCCATAACCAGTGGTTCCAAATGCCTGTATCTCATCTCTTTTAACTCCAGACTCTTGAAGTGCCTGTTCAAATGCTTTTTCCGCACTGTCAATGACCCTGATAGTAGGTACCCACCCGCATCCAATGATCTTGTCATCCCGCATAATAACAGCTTTGGTAGTGGTAGAACCAGAGTCAATGCCTGCAGTCAGTCCGGTCTGGTGCTCCCTTGCAAGTAGGTGTTTGCGCCTGACAATGGTTGTGAGAGCTTCCATACGTGTCAACAGTGTTCCTGCAGTAGTACGTTCTGTAAATGAATAACTGATTACAGGTACATCGGAATACTTGTGGATGTATCTCCGAACCTCATTCCTGACAATGGCAGCCTCAGCACATCTGAAACAGGAAGCTACAAAAACGCCGTCCACCCTAGCCGTACCCTCTGCCACAGCCTTTGTACGCGCCATCATGAGTTTCAGGTCAGGGCTTGTAATCTGGAGTCCAAAATCCATTTCAATGGTATCGAGAATCGCCACATCAATCTCGGGATAAACCAGCCTTGCATTTACCATTTCTGCAGCAGATTCAAGTTCAGCCTGGATGCCCGCATACTCTGATCCACATGAGAGCAATGCAATATTTACACGGTCATCTTGACTCATGCACTACCCTCCTCCATTGGCAAGGACTTCAAGAACTCTGCTATACTGTAGACAAACTCTCTGCCTTCCTCCTCGGACTTTGGATATACCAGTTCAATGATGGGAATGTTTTTTTTCCTTGCGAGGTACTTTGTCAGTTCATTGGTTCGGGCACACCCCATGCATCCAAAACTAATTTCAGCATCCCCAACTATTATGGCTGCTTCTGCTTCATCAATAAGAGGACCCACAAGAGACATCCTGCCCCTAACACCTGCAGGCACTTCAACTGCCGCGTATTTCAGACCCAATTTGGGGTCTTCCGGTGTAATGTTTAACGGAGGTGAGTCTATCCCGACCGTTGTTATCTTTTCCCGCACCTTTCCCATCATAGCAAGAGGTTTGTGACCAAACCTTTCAACCAGATCAGATAGAATCAGGCTATTTGTTGGATAAATGAATACTTTTGCCAATATCTCACCTCGCCAATTCAGATTCAATGATTCGTTTTAATTGTGAAACTTCAAGTTTACCTGGATGCGTCACTTTTTCGAGAGGTACATGTTTTTCGTAGTCATCCAGTGCTTTCCCGATCACTGGCAGCATCTTGACCTCTTCCCTGAGAAAATGGAATCCCGGTCTTGGTCCTCCACCACGTCCTGCCCGACATCGCCTGTCGTCACCTGGTAGAAACCCTCTCTCCTTTACGAAAATATGGTTCACATCCATGGACACCACTTTTTTGACCACCCTATTAACCACATCACTCGGACCGCTTACCATGGTGCCATAACAGGTTTCTTTAATCGTTATCTCGTTTTCGGATTCATATATTGCCATTGCAGCATCAATAGGCAGTATACTATCAGAAGCTATAACGACGATCTTTGTAATAATATTCGGTGCATTATCTGACATCAATAACCCTCTCCTCTACTTTCCACCACATACATCACATCCCCACCCTTTAGATCTTTCAACTTATCAAGTTCCAGTATACGCCCAATTATATTTGTGCTGGTGAACTTCTCGCCCGATGGACCAAAAAGACTATCATCTTCAGTTTTAACTCCTACCACGCCCATTCTTTTTGCCGCCTGGTTGGTGACCCCTATATCACCTGCAAGAACCTTGCCTTTGGGTGTGTTCTCTGGCAGTATCTCTTTGTATTTTTCCGCTGCTTTCTCTGCCTTGAAAAGGTACATATTTTCGTATTTCATAAGAACTGGCAACGCTCCAACAGGACGGAACTGTAGCTCAATTGCATGCCTGAAAAAGTTCAAGGTCTTTGGTGCAAGATCGTCATACAGTTTGATCATTATAAGCCGGGAAGACTGTACTCCAAACGCAGTGACCTTCCCATCTCTTAGGATTTCAATAGTCGTATTTGGAGTATTCTTCACAATAACCGCATCCTCCCCAGTGTATCCATCCCTTACAAGTTCCACGCCTAATCTTGATAGATGCTCATCTGCCTCTCCAAAACCCATCCCAAGCAGCATTATAGGTCTCGGTATTGTCTCCATTGCAAGACGCTGTCCGGATTGTGCCAGTTTTACCAATTCCAGGCCTTTTGTGACATGCCCCACCACCGAATGCATGATGCTGGCATTGCGATCATCGCAGGCAATATACGCCTTGCCGCTGCCATCACCCACAGTTCGAATTGAAACCGCACCAGTGACCCTTGGCTCAAAATTTTCATAGTTGCACATCTCGCCCTGTAGAGAGTTATCAGAAATGAATGAACTTGCTACAAAGTCCACCTTGAACGTACTATTGCGTGTAATGGCCAAGAAGTGTTCTGCTCCCTGGGGAGCTAAGGGTTCAAGTTCCACTTCAAAATACGTGAATACCTTGACACCATCATCAAGTTTAGTTGATAGGTCGGTGGTGCATAGCCTTTCAGCCATCTTTTCCCACACTATTACAGGCTCAATACTTATGATCGTATCAATACTATTAAGCTGGTGTAAAACATTCTTACCACTTATGATCCTAGCAAACGTTCCTTCTTGCGGCATTCCATATTCAGAAACATGCCGATTTTTGCTGAATATAAGGTGAGTGTTCTCAGGGTCGAATCCTCCGGCACCATAAGCCACCTCAAACCTTTCAAAACTACTGGTACCCCTGATTGGGATGATATCGGTTCCAAAAGGACCAAAGGCAACAGCATCCCTAGTTATCCATCGGATTGGTGTACCTTCATATTTTTTGAAATGTTTAATCCATCTTTTATTAGAATTAGAATTCTGTTCCAAAAGTTCTATTCTAAACTCGCCTTTGGAAGTTGTAATGGCGTATTCCGTAATCTCTTCGGTCTTACGTTCGGTTGTCTCTTTGAGTATTCCAACTGCTGTGCCTTCCTTGTAAGGAACATTTGAAATACTCAAAGCATCAGCGAGTGTAGAATTATGCGTTAATGTGATCTTCTTTCCGTTGACCTCGACATTGATTTCACGACTCGTATCGAGTGCCTCCTTCTTTGGTATAGAAGGTGTTGATAGGGCTAACTTACGACTCCTCGGCCGCTTCGACACGCTCTTTATCAGTAAGTTCCGATAAGACCGTTTCTGGATCTCCAATATCCACAATCTTACCTGACCTCATCAATGCCACTCTATCACATACTTCAAGTACGAAATCCATGTCATGGGAGACTATCACAAACGTCTCTCCCATTTCTTCACGGGCCTGAAGAATAGAATTTGTAACTTCTATTTTCGTTATGGGATCCATGGTTCCAGTTGGCTCATCCATGATCACAATCCTTGGCTCTTTGATAAGTATCTGCGAAAGCGCAACCCTGTGCCGTTCACCTTCACTCAACTCATCTGTCATCTTCGGTAAAATAGATTTTGCTTTTACTTCGGTAAATCCTGCCACCGTAAGAGTCCTAATCGCTTTTTGGACAGCCAACTCGTACGGAAGATCGAGGCCAATAGACTCTGTAAGGTTGTCAATAATCGTCCTCTGGGGATAAAGACCGTATTCCTGATGAAGGATTCCCATATACTTGGTGGCACGTCCCTTATTATCTGCACCTAACTTCGTCATGTCTATCCACTCGTCTCCAACCCTAACCTCAACTTTGCCGCTTGTGGGTTGGACTATCCCCATCAGTATCTCAGAAGTTGTGGTCTTGCCCGCACCGCTTACTCCAACAAGACCAAATATCTCACCTTC
>JAFGOO010000133.1 GCA_016926455.1 Methanosarcinaceae archaeon
AGAAGCTGTGAAACTTCCTTCTTGACCTCGTTGTACCTGTCCTCGCTGTACTTTGCAGCATCCATCTTGTTGACCGCAATGATCAGCTGATTGATGCCCAAAGTTCTTGAAAGGAACACGTGCTCCTTTGTCTGAGCCATAACACCATCAGGTGCTGCAACTACAAGTATTGCCGCATCTGCTTGGGAGGCACCAGTGATCATATTCTTCACAAAATCCCTGTGACCCGGACAGTCCACAATGGTAAAGTAGAACTTGTCAGTATCAAATCTCTTGTGAGCAATATCGATCGTGATACCCCTTTCCCTCTCTTCCTTGAGTGAGTCCATGACCCATGCGAATGCAAAGGATTCTTTACCCTTCTCTTTCGCTTCTGCTTTATACTTTTCAATAATATGTGCAGGCACTGCACCAGTCTCGTACATCAATCTACCAACAAGTGTAGACTTGCCATGGTCGATGTGACCGATAACTGCTAAATTCATGTGTGGTTTCTCTGCCATACATTTATTCTCCTTTTACTTCCATTTCAATATCAAATAAATATGATTTGACCATAATAGTTGTTTTCCTGTTTAAACCTTTCCGAACACCAAAGTAGGATTTTACCAAAAACCGCGGATCCTCCTACAAACTCACAAAGTCCGACGGTTTTGGCAATTCCGCCTTCAATCCCTTCCTTTCCCTAATCTGTTTCACAACCTCAGTTACAAGGTTTGTAGGAAGCGGTTCAAATCCAATAAATTCCGTACTCCACATGGCACGACCTTCAGTTGCAGACCGTATATCTCCGGCAAACCCGAACAGCTCAGAAACAGGTGCTTTGGATTCTATAATGGTCATATCGCCTTCAGATGTCATGTTAGTGATAGTTCCACGGCGACCCTGTATCTCCTTGGTAGCCCCGCCCATCTGATCCTGAGGGACCTGGATGAATACTTTCTGGTATGGTTCGAGCATGGTGTCATCCGCCATGAGCATTGCTGCCTGTATAGCCTGTCTCGATGCAGGGATCACTTGTGCTGGACCACGGTGCACGGCATCTTCATGCAATTTTGCATCCATGAGTTTTACCTTCACGCCCATACACGGTTCCCTAGAAAGTGGACCGGCTTTCATGACCTCTGCAAACCCTTCAAGTATGAGCTCCATGGTCTCATTCAAATGCTGGATACCCTTTGTGAGATCCAAATAGATATTTGTCTCATTAATGTCAACAATACTTTTGGCTTCTTCTTTATCCATTCCTGCTGCCATCAATTTTTCCCGGCGTTCCAGTTCAGGCATTCTCATTGAGACCCCGCCTTCCCTGACAAGTTCAATGACTTCGGTTTCCAGTGGTTCCACCACTACATAGAACCGATTGTGTCTGTTTGGAGACTTGCCCTCCACCGGTCCGGCAGTGCCGCGTATCGTCTCACGGTATACCACAAGCGGTGGAGTAGTGGTAATCTCCACGTTCTTGTCACGTACTATCCTGTGTGCAATGACTTCGAGGTGCAGTTCACCCATACCTGCCATCAGGTGCTCCCCTGTCTCCTCATTGAGAGTAATCTTAAGTGTTGGGTCTTCCTTGGCAACCTGCCTCAGTACCTCTACAAGTTTTGGCAGGTCCTTCATGTGTTTAGCCTCAACCGCAACGGTCACAACAGGTTCACTTGCATGCCTGATGCTTTCGAATGGGGTCATACCCTCAAGTGTGGTGGCTGTTGAACCAACAATCGCGTCCTTAAGTCCGGTAACAGCTGCAATATTCCCGGCAGGGATAACATCCACTTCGAGACGTTCAGGTCCCATAAAAATACCAACCTGCTGTATCCTGTTAGTTTTCGGTGCACCGGATACGTAGACTTCCATACCCCGGGTCAGAGAACCACTGAATAACCTGCCGGTTGCAACCTCCCCTGCATGTGGATCCATGGAAATATCGGTGACCATGAATGCCAGGTCTCCGTTGGCATCTGCATTCCTCATGGATTTTCCGATAGCAGATTGTTTATCACCGTGCCAGATAGCATTCACCCTCCCTTCCTGTGCATTTAGGGGGTTTGGAAGGTACCGAATCACCATATCGTTTACAGCTTCATGCAGTGGACATTTTTCTGCAAGCGCCTTCATGTTTCCTTCTTTACAATAATTAAACACATCATTGAAGGATACGCCGGTTTTCTGCATCATAGGAACGCTAATCGCCCAGTTGTACAATGCTGAACCGAATGCAACAGTACCGTTGGCAGCATCCACTCTCCAGCCGGCCTTATAACGCTCTTCGTTCATACCTTTAATCAGTTTGTTGACGTGGTCGATTAACTTACCCAGCCGAATCTGCATCTCCTGTGAATCAACCTGCAATTCATTGATCAGACGGTCCACTTTGTTGATGAACAGCACAGGTTTCACATGCTCCTTAAGTGCCTGCCTCAGCACGGTTTCGGTCTGGGGCATGGTACCTTCAACCGCATCAATAACAACAACTGCGCCATCAACTGCGCGCATTGCACGTGTAACATCGCCACCGAAATCAACGTGACCAGGTGTATCGATCAGGTTGATAAGGTATTCTTCTCCTTCGTATTCATGAACCATTGAAACGTTTGCTGAATCAATTGTGATTCCACGTTCCTGCTCCTCCTCATCAGAATCCATGAATAACTGACGACCAGCGAGTTCCTTGGAAATCATGCCAGCACCAGCAAGCAGATTATCCGTTAAAGTAGTTTTTCCGTGGTCGATATGAGCAACTATACCGATATTTCTAATTTTGTCCGGATTATTCATAAGCGCTGTCACACGCTCAACCATTTTTTTCCTTCGTCCCATGTTAATGACCTGTGTAACTTATTATAAAAAAAGCAGCTGAACTAACGTGCTGCTTTTGCGACCCGTTCCTTTGAATCCTTCCTGTTGATGGAAAAACACTTTGCATCATGGTTTGAAGCTGCAATGATCTCTGCGGCCAAGCAATCTGCGATTGGGCGTTTTGATTTGAATGCCGCCTGCTTTGCGCCCATTGAAATAAACCTCAAGGCCGCATCAATACGTCGCTGGGGTGCGGTATCCACTGCCTTAGGAACAGATATTCCTCCGTATTTGAGCCTCACTACCTCTTCCCTTGGACCGGCATTTGCAATAGCCTCTACCAGAACCTGTACAGGGTTTTTCTTTGTCCTTGATTTTATAATATCAAATGCATCATCCACAATACGCATTGCAAGCTGTTTCTTGCCCGTATTGATCTCCGTTTGCATCATTTTGTTTACCAAGCGTTCAACGATTGAAATATCTGATTTATTGAACTGCTGCCTTGCATGTTTTCCATTCGTGTGAGGAATAACGATAGGTTCGAGACTAACATATCTTTTGATTCCAAGGTCTGTTATCTCGACTTCGGATAGATCCCATTTGCCAAAAACTTTGTACATAATAATTATCTCCTTGGTTTCTCCTTTCGCCCGATTACCATTTCCCTCAAAGAAACATTGTTTACGGCGATCACTTTGAATCGGACACCTGGAATATCACCCATCGCACCACCCATACGACCACCAATCCTTTCAACTGTTACTTCATCGTGTTCGTCAATAAAGTTGATAGCACCATCTCCCGGACAAAAAGCCGTTGCCTGACGTCCATTCTTAATCAACTGGATTCGAACGCACTTTCTTATTGCGGAGTTCGGCTGCTTTGCCTCAACGCCGACTTTCTCGAGCACGATTCCTCGCCCCTGTGGGGCGCCCCCGAGAGGGTCTGATTTAATATTTAATCCAAGAGTACGCCGATTGTAACGCGTATCCTTCCATCGCGCATCCTTTCGGATTTGCTGAAGTGTATGAGCTGCATATTTTCCGTTAGGCATATACTATGTCCTCCAATTATGTTCTATTTATGAGTGTAATTTTGATCTTTTATTGTAGAATCACATCATCAATATCGTGATGTCGATGTACAAGCATTTTAACCTTCTCAATGTTCCTACCCTCGCGTCCTATAGCAAGGCCCTTGTCTTTATTAGATACTTCTACATAAGCCAATCGCTTGTTATGTTTGTATAGGATGTTAACAGATCTAACAGATACGAAACCGAACGCGTTCTTTATAAATGTAACTGGATCGTCTGAATATTCAACGAGTTCTATATGTTTATCAACATTTTTTTTCATGCGGTTTATATGATCACCGTTTCTGCCAATAGCTGCTCCCATATCCCCGGGCTTTACAACAAATATTATCCTCTCGTCGTCCACTACACAATCCCGGGTAGTTGCTCCGGTCATACTTTCAAACAAAGCTATGTATCTAATTCCTTCTGTTGAAAGTCTGATCTCGCTCAAATAACGCAACTCCTTCTATACCACAGCCAATATATCAGATTCTCCTGCATCAATGATCGCCATTGCAGCAATGGTAAAAGGTTTGCCACAGGCTGGTCCAAGCTCTACGTTCGTACCCGGGTAGTTCAACACAGGTACCTTTGACGATTTAATCTTTTTTTTCATTTCTTCCGGACAGTTTGCAGCAAGCACTACCAGTTTTGCATCTCCGTTTACTGCTGCATCAATAGTGCGTTTTGATCCAATTACCACTGCCCCGGTCCTGATAACTTTTATTAACGCTTTATCAATATTAATTTCCATTTGCATCAACTCATTTTTGGTCCCAAATCAAAGGTTTCTATTCTAATAACTGATTCAATATATCTACTTTCTGGTTGTACGCGGGTTGCCACTAACTGTCAATTCGACTTTGACGTCCATGAAGAAAGTAGCATACCTCTGACCAAGACCCCCAGTTTCAAATCACTGCAGAGCTCCTCTTTTTAGCAATCAGGTGTACGTCCCCAGTACCCATTTTAATAGGCTGGCCGACAATGATATTTTCAGTAACACCGTTCAGTTCGTCCACATCACCACGCATTCCAGCATCAAGAAGGTGGTTCACAGTGACCTCAAATGCTGCACGTGCAAACACACTTGCCTTCTCACCCGAAATACCATGGCGTCCGATCTGTTTTACCTCGCCGTCACAGCTCATAATGTCCGCGACGAGCATGATGTGCCGGATATCCACGGTAAGACCCTGCTCACGCAGGGTATCCATAGCTTCCTTTATAATCGCGTTCCTGGCAGCCTCAATACCAAACACCTCGTATATCTCACCAATATTGTTGGTATAGGTTCTTGTCACATCCACTCCTTCAATCTGTAGGACCTTCTTAAGTACCGATCCCTCGGTATAAAGGGTATACTCTTCCCCGTCCTTTCGAATAACAACCCTCTTGATTCCTTCTACGCCTTTAAGAGTAATATTATGTATATTTTTTGCAATCTGGAGGAGTTCCCGGTACGATGGTGTATCCGGTGTTATGATTATCTGGTTATCCACAACATCTGAAATCTTCACCAGCACACCAAGACCGTCGCGGAGCTTATCTGCAATATCCTCAACTGTGGTCTTTCTTTGAACGAGCGTTTTTTCATGAAGGTCAACGATAAGCTGCATATTTGCCAAGTCAGTTGTAACATCTGCCAAGTGCTCGATATGAGTGGCCTCAATTTCCCATGCAAGTGAACGGACCATGTCCCTGTCTGTAGCGTACTCCTTTTCGAGTGCAATGGTCATCATTGGTGTACTGGGTGTCCTTCTTGCATCCACAATCTCTATCAAACGTGGCAAACCAAGTGTAACGTTGATCTCTGCCACACCTGCATAGTGAAAAGTACGCATTGTCATCTGTGTTCCAGGCTCACCAATTGACTGGGCAGACACCACACCTACAGCCTCACATGGTTCAACACAGGCGTATTCATAATTTTCCACAACACGCTTGACGATTTCCTCCATCTCTTTTTTGGTTACACCCACCTTCATAACGTCTTCCTTGAGCGTTGTGAGAATGTTCTTTGGAAGTGGAAGATTGCTAATCATCGAGTCAATTGTTGCCTCACTTATAGCCATTTATACCACCTCCTTACCTGTAACTGCCTCAACAACCCTGTGAACTGCCGCAGGTTTACTATAGTCACTCTTGGTGGAGTCGATTCCATCCTCACCATATTTGAACTGTACAAGAACACCACGGGTTTCACGTACAGAGCCGTCATACTGGACTTCTAGATCCTGCAGAGCATTAACAAGCCTCCTCTGGAGGTATCCTGACTGCGATGTACGAACCGCAGTGTCCACAAGACCCTCACGGCCACCGATCGCGTGGAAGAAGTATTCAGTGGGATTGAGCCCGCTCTTGTAGCTAGACTTGACAAAACCATGTGCATCAGCAGCCAAGTCACCTTTTTTAAAGTGAGGAAGAGTTCTGCCTGCATACCCTCTTCGGATACGTTCTCCACGAACTGCTTGCTGCCCAACACACGCCGCCATCTGAGTCAGGTTCAGCATCGAGCCCCTTGCACCAGATTTTGCCATTATCACAGCGGAGTTTTCCAGTCCAAGGTGATTACCCGCAATTGCACCGGTCTGGTCCCTAGCTTTACCCAATTTTTGCATAATCTTCATCTCGATAGTCTCGGCAAGTGTTCTACCAGGAAGTGGTTCGAGCTCCTTTGCCAGATATGCCTTGATCAGCTGCTTGACCTCCTCTTCAGCATCAGCCATAACCCCGGCAATCTGCATGTCTGCCTCCTTTGGGATATCCTCGTCACTGATACCAAAACTTAGTCCTGTACGCATTATCCCACGAATTGCAAGCCTTGTAACATTATCTACAAAATCAGCACCTGCTTTAGAACCGTATTGTTTCACGATGGTATCAAGAACAATACCTTTGAACGCTCCAATGGACTTTTCATCGATGGTGCCAAGGAGCAATTCTCCATCTTTGATCACAACATATGCATCGTTCTCACATTTTGATTTTTTACATTCGTCACACTTAAAGCATACCTCTGCCGGGAATTCGATATTGAGCCCTTTTGGAAGGATTTGGCTGAATATCTGCTTTCCGTTCCAATAAGGTTCCCCGGTATCAGTATATCCAGAAGGTTCCGGCAGTTCCCTGACATCGGATTTCCTGAGAAGTTCAAGAGCATCATTCTTGCTGATCATCTTTTCGTTCCTTGTGAGTAGGAACATACCTGAAATATGGTCATGTATACCACCGATGATCGGACCACCGAAACGCGGTGAGAGGATGTTCTCCTGCACCTGCATCAGAATATTCGCTTCTGCCCTGGACTCATGGGTCTGGAGCACGTGCATGTTCATCTCGTCACCATCAAAGTCAGCATTGTACGGGGGACATACAGCCGGATTCAACTTGAAAGTCTTATTGGGCAGTACCTTCACATAGTGTGCCATGATACTCATTTTATGAAGGGATGGCTGCCTGTTAAAAAGTACAATGTCCCCGTCCTGTAAATGCCTCTCAACAGTCCAGCCAGATTCCAGTTTTTCAGCGAGTTCTTCATGATTGGTGTCTGTAACCTTGAGACGCCGCCCATCTGCGCGTATGACATAATTTGCACCGGGGTGAATCTCATTTCCGCGTGTCACATACGTCCGCATAAGTTCAAGATTTCTTGGGATGATCTTCACAGGGATTGTCATCTGCATAGCGATGGAAAAAGGCACACCCACTTCATTAATACTTAGGTTCGGATCAGGGGATACAACGGTACGTGCCGAGAAATTCACACGTTTTCCTGAAAGGCTCCCTCGGAACCTACCCTCTTTCCCTTTCAATCGCTGGGACAGTGTCTTAAGCGGTCTGCCGGATCGGTGACGTGCAGGAGGCACACCTGATACTTCGTTGTCATAGAAGGTAGTAACATGGTACTGCAACAGTTCCCATAGGTCTTCTATTATCAACTGAGGAGCGCCAGCTTCGCGGTTTTCCTGGAAACGCTGGTTAATACGTATTATATCTACAAGTTTGTGAGTGAGGTCATCCTCACTGCGCTGGCCTGATTCAAGGGTAATGGACGGACGAACCGTAACAGGAGGTACGGGAAGGACTGTCTGTATCATCCATTCAGGTCTCGCGTTTTCAGGGTCCATGCCCATCACACGCACATCTTCATCAGAGATGTTTTCGAATCTGTCACGTATCTCTGCAGGCGTGAGCTTGTGCCCATCTTCGATGTATTCCACCGGTTTTTCGAACTTTATCGTCTGCTGCACCTCTCCGCAGTACGGGCAGACCTTTGTCTTCGCAGC
>JAFGOO010000134.1 GCA_016926455.1 Methanosarcinaceae archaeon
GACGTCCTGCATGAGAATTGGTCCACGTTCTCCGGCTGTAAGGCTATTCTGATCATCACCCACTGGAATTCCAAAAGCAGTTGTTAAAATCTTAGAAATTATCTTTTCATCCATTAAATTTCACTCCTGTATTTTATAGATTGAGTATATTAAATAGGTTAATCAATAACTAAGCCAAATTCTTGATTATACCCCCAAAATCAAACGATAATTTTGTATTTCGGCTTTAAATACATTTTCATATCTTTAATTTTTTTTTAAATTCTAAGGAGAATTATGATTTACTATTTATTTTACAGACTCGATAAAAATGTGTTATAGTTATTCTATGTACAAACGCGTTTGTTTACTTAGACACAGACGGGAATAAAAATTCAAAATGTCTATGATCGCAAATCTATCCGCGGCAGATAGATATGCCGTGGAAGGGAGCATTGATTCCCCGAGTATGCTCTGGCTTGATTCAACTATCATCAGAACCCCACTTTGCTATAGCCGTGGAGCAGGTCAGCCATGAATTCTATTATTTTCGGTAGTTTATGATAGCATATCAAACTTCACCACTGGACAGACCTCAATACACTTCCCACAATGAACGCAGACATCACCGATTACGGCTACACCGTCCTTGATCCCTATCACATTGCTGGGACACTGTCCCACGCATACGCCGCATCCCCTGCATCCAAGGGCACGCCGCACGGATAATTCCAGTCCGTGCATCAGTCTACGGGCTCTATTTTTGGTATCGCTTCTGGCGGTCACGGTCCCGGACGCAAACACCTGAGCTCTATCCTCATCCTTTAGCACTGAAACAACGCCGTCAATATAGGATACCTTGCCGACCGCGCGTAGCATCCCGGTACTCTCAAGGCAATCAAGATCGATGGCAGTTCCGAAACATCCTTCAGCTGACATACCACCTGCCTTACACGGGCTGTATCCAGTTGTCAGGGTGAAGGTTAGCGTGCCTTCTTGCTCAGTAGTTGGTACTGTATTTATCCCTTTTTTCCGGGCAATGTCAGCAATCCTTGGCGGCAGGGTCTGCCAGCGCCAGAGTCCGTGTTCAACCCATTCTCTGGACAGCCCCATTCGCTCTGCATACCCGAGCAGGAAATCATTGAGCCGTTTTTCAAACTCAGGATGAGTATCTCTTAGACGAATGATATCCGCAAGTGAAGAGGAGGGACACAACCAACAGCCGATTCTATCAAACCCGCATTCATATATCGGATTGTACGGTGCACCTGTCTTGAAGATATAGAGCCAGACATGAAGGGCTGTCCAGTCCTGAATGGGTGCCGCACCAATCTGGTTTCCTACCCAGGGGTTTTTCCATACACGCTCGCTCTTGGCACGGGTATCTGATTCATACTTGCGCTGTCCAATAAATGTTAGGCACCCGTTCTTATAGTTCTCCTCGATCAACTGTGTGATTGGACCGAGTTTACAGATTTTGCAGCACCACCGGGCTTCTACCGTTGGAGGACCAAAGTCATCTACTGATTTCCAGAAAGCTTCGTTGGCACTCACAGTTTTTAGAGTTCGGTTGTACTGGCTGGCTATGGCTTCTACATTTTCTACAGTTTCCGGGAATTCAAGACCCGTATCTGCGAATAGGATATCAAAGTCTTCTAGGCATTCGCTTGCAAGCTGGAGTACAGCAAGGCTATCCTTGCCCCCTGAATATGAAACGGATACCGGTCGTTGGGTTGTTTCGGTAACATTTTTGATAAAATTGTGAGAGCGTTCTACAAACCTGTCCAGAATGTCCGAATTTGCAGCAACTGCATCGTTCCAGTTCTGACCGCCTTCGGGTATTTCAAGTGCGCAATGAATCCCTTTCCATCGGTTTTTAACAGCCACACCGCGTCCGCGTTCAAGCATGGCTGCACCGCTCATCCTTGCGCGTCCCAACGCAACCACCTTTCCTTCCGGTGTGAGCACAACCACCTCGTTATGTTCCTGAATTTCAGCGTCCGCATCAGTGACACCTGGAGCCAAAACGCTTGCACCTTTTATAATGAAGGGGACAGCACCACTTTCGATAACTACCCAGTTTCTCATCGTGCTTCTGTCCTTACCTTCAAATAGCCTCTGTGCTCCGCTAAGCCTTGGAAGCAGCACCCAACGCAGTCCATCGACCTCAAACCTGATGCTCGCGATAATTTCACCGTCAACAATGATTTCGTCCATTCGATCATCATATGGTGTCTTGTTAAGCACGACCAGTCTCCCGGGTGGAATGAGGGGGGCATTGAATTGTTTTATTGATAGCGAGTTTATAAGGTCGATATCATACTGAAAAGCTGGTCGTATATCGCCAGGCGGTGTGACAGTAACTTTTTTTGTGGCTGCACCGCATCCGCATTTTTTCCCAAGGACCGGTACATTACAGGAATGACACCAGTAGAGGAGCAGTTCACCTAAGAATACAGGTTTTGACATTATGCAAGCAGAATAGTATCATCATTTGAATAGGTTTTGGGTGTTTTATGACATACACAATATCTATTTTATTTTTTGAAGCTCCAAACCAAATAAATGCCTTTTATTGCTAGGATTATTGTCTAAACATCAAGGACATTATTCCTGCCTTGCCATCTTTATTAGGCTCTGATTTAAAAGGAGCCATAGGAATAGCCGGGGATCCTAGGAACTCTCTGTTGACCCGATCAGTTATTTCCTTGAATATCATCTTATAAGCAGTACAGTGGGGGTCTACGCCCTTAATCTCACCATCATTAGGTGCAATGGCATTGTAGGGACACCCTCCCCGGCAGAATTTTATGTAGGGGCATTCTCCACATTGCCTGTCCACATATTCCTTATATTGATGCATTAGCTTCCATGCATCAGATCTGGAAAGATCTTCCATGCTTGGATGGTCATAGACATTGCCCATTACATATTTAGGCATACCTACAAAACGATAGCAGGGATATATATTTCCATCAGGTCCCACAGCAAATGTATCCCCCATGCAATCCACGAAGGTACATACTGTAGCCCGACCGCTGAAAACACATTTACAAAGGTGGTCAATATTCATGATTTCGATCTCACCAAGGTGTTCCAGATATTTGTCCAGAAGATAGATTAACAGTTCTCCATACTCTTCTGGAGCAAGTGCCCATTTTTCGGGGTTCTTGTCACGTAAGGATGGCAATGCAGGATGCAATTTAAGTGTCAAGCCATTCTCTAGGAAAAAATTAAAAATATCTTCCCTATACTTTACAGAATAGGAGGTAAAGGTACTGATGAATCTCACATTTAGACCGTTAGCCCTAGCAATTTCATAGCCTTTCATGGTCTTGTCGAAGTATCCTTTTCCTCTTTGGAGGTCATTGAGTTCCCGAGGACCATCTATGCTGGAGCCGATGGGAATGTCATACTCCGCTAGAATCTGGGCTATTTCCGGCGTAAGCTTCCAGAGATTGGTCTGCATAGCAAAAGCTGCTTTCTGGTGAATTGTACCTTTAGCTAGCAATGGCAATGCTTTGCGATAAAAATCCGCGCCTGCCAGGAGAGGTTCCCCACCATGAAAGGTGAAGGTAACCGGATCGTCCCGGAAATCCTTAAGCCATTTAACCACTTCTTCGATGGTCTCAATACTCATTATTGGGGAGCCTTCCTCTGAACTCCAGCAATAGCTGCAATTAGACGGACAACCCATAGTAGGGATTAGCATCACATGAAAAGCCATAAAACTCCTTCTTAAACTTCTTCGTAATCACTCAATGCCACCTAATCTCTAAGCTCATTTATCTAATTTCCTATTTGGTCTAAAGTCACTAATTATTAAATGGGATAAGGTCATCGGTAGATATGTATGAATAGATCGTTGCGACACTGTTTATTTTTAAGAGGATACTTAGCACGTTTCCTGTGAATGTGTTAGCAAGTCAAAAATGAAATATACCCGTAAGGTAATAGTATTAACATGGCTGAAAATAAGGAAGTGCCATGCACATGTGGAAATAATTTGATGCGTTTGATTCTGACTGATTCGGGAGCACTTGAGATCAAGTGTCTAGAGTGCGGTTCGGTCAGGAAAGTTGGCAGAGGGCTTTGTCCAACGAGACTTGCAGACTGACGTACTCCCGCGTCTAAAGTAGCTATAGCTCAAACGCCATTGACTATAGGACTCCATTTAGCAGTGGAAATATTTCAGAACCACCCATACATATCCTTGAGTCCGTGTCCGGTTGCGATACACACCACGATCTTTCCGGCGAGCGTGTCCCTGACCTTGCACGCGCCTGCATAGGAAACAGCTCCACTTGGCTCCACTAGTATCCCGTGCCTTGCAAGTGTATCCCGCGCGTCAAGGATTTCGGAATCATTCACAGTTATGCCTATTCCGTTCGAATCCTGTATTGCCTTGAATGCCGCAAGACCGTCAATAGGGTTTCCGCAGGCTATTGCAGTGGCAATGGTTTCAGGGTCTGCAACTGGCTCGATGGTAGGTGCGCTGCTCTCCCATGCTTTTACAACAGGATTGCAGTTCTCAGCCTGCACGCCAGCAATGCGGGGTATGCTTTCGGTTATTCCCACACACACCATCTCACGGAACGCCTCGAACAGGCTCCATAGCAACGTACCGTTCCCGATGGGTGCGATAACATAATCCGGCACCTTCCAGTAAAGCTGGTCTAGGATCTCAAAACCCACGGTCTTCGTACCTTCACACCTCCACGGGTAATCACCTGTCAAAAATGAATCACTGTGTGTGCGCACATAATCCTCGGCTGCTTTAATGGCAACGCTATAATCACCATCTATCACCTGCACATCCGCACCATGTGCTCTAATTTGGGCGATTTTTGCATGAGCTGCGATATCAGGCACAAAGACAACACACTCAATACCTGTGAATGCGGCATAAGCGGCAATCGATGCGCCCATATTCCCTGTGGATGCCACTACCACCTTATTTTTCCCGAATTGAAGTGTCTTTGTGATCTCAAGGGACGAGCCCCGGTCCTTGAAAGAACCCGTGGGGTTCTGCGCCTCATATTTTATGTAAAGCTTCGAGGCTCTGGTTGATTCCGTAAGTAATGGCTGGGTCAGTAGCGGTGTTGCTCCTTCACCTAGTGTCACAAGGGACGAGAGATCCGATACAGGCAAAAACGGCCAGTATTTCCAGTGTGTTGGAGCATCCCGCCTGAAACTATCGGAAAGAATCTCTTTCCTGATTGAATCGTAATCGTATTCTGCATCAATAGCACTGCCGCATTTTTGACACCGCATTACAGGAAGTGATACCACATCTTTTGGTAGGTATGTTTCCCCGCATCTGAAACATCTAAAAAACTTTACATACATATTTTTTCCTTCCAAAAAGAGACTGCTGCAAAGGCTTTAAAGTTTTAGGATATCCTCAACATTGAGTGGGCAAGTTAATATCTTTTTTGTTCCAATTCATTTTCTATTTATAACAAAGACTGGTGGAAATTGCTCTGGAATTACTCCTCTTTGGTTTGTGAAAGGTGTCAATCTTGATACATCTAAAAAGAGAATGGATATATATCTTGATTTTATAAAATAAAATAAATTCTCCTATCCTGTTTGTAAAAATTTATGTAAAATTTATGATACAAAAGAGAGAATATGGAAACACCTTGATATCCTCCATTATGAAATCTATCTTCATGAAATAGTTCCTAGAAAGAAAATCACTGAGAACAGTGTAATTTAATTTGTTTTTAATAAACTAGCTCGAATACAGGATTTAGCTTATTGTTTAAGGCATTGATTATTGCTATGTGCAAAGGAAATAACAGTCTCTTAAGTTGCTGATATGGTCGACATTTATGATGAATGCATTTGGAGGATCTTTACATATTATGTTAAAAAGATAAAGGAAAATAGAGATCTTTCAAGTCTTGAAGTGATTGGAGTAGATTATCTGTTGAACAATAGTTCAAAGAATGAAGCAGAAAGTCACCCTATTTATAGGATGTTCACTCTCTTTTGAGAGCATGTTTTAATAGTTGATACTATATATAATATATAAGGTTAAATAATAATACATGAAACAGTCCGTCAATTGACGAAACGACGTTCGTTAAATATATATGCATCTCTTTCATCTAAGTATACTGTATCATGACTGAAAATGCGTCGCATGAAAACATTCGTCAGCGCCTAGCGGAAAAGATGGCAGGCGAAATAACGCTGTCTGAGAAACCTGGCGAAGCATTGAAAAAATGGAGATTGAACTTTGATATTGCACAGACAGATCTTTCCAATTACTTGAGTGTATCTCCATCTGTCATAAGCGACTATGAAAGCGGAAGACGAAAGTCTCCTGGAACTCTTATTGTAAGCAAGATCGTTGAGGCTCTCCTTGACATCGATGCACAGCGTGGCGGACAGAAGATGCATGCTTACGAAGGAATACTTTATACCCCCTCCACGTCAAAAGCAGTGTATGCTACCTACGAATATACCTATCCCATGCAAGTTGCAAAGCTTGCAACCTTGATTGAGGCTGATTTTGTTTATAAGGGCATAGAGAAGCCATTGTATGGTTTTTCGGTGATCGACAGCAAAAAAGCGATTCTTGAACTGTCCTCCCATGAATTCCAAAATCTGTACGGGTGGAGTACGGAACGTGCCATGACCTTTACAAAAGTAACTACAGGCAAATCCCCGATGGTGGCTATTCGTGTCACCAATTTGAAACCTGCTGTCGTCGTGTTGCATGGACTCCGGGGAAACGAGGTAGATCCTTTAGCCAAAAAAATGGCTGAAATCGACAGAATTCCGCTTCTTGCGACTACAATGGACATTGATGAACTGATTGAAAAATTAAAAAAATACAGTCAATATCACGTAAGAGAATAAAACTGTTAGAACATGACAATAAAAGGTGTAATAGAATGAGTGTTGGCATTGTATCATATGGAGCCTATATTCCTAAGTTCAGAATAAAGGTAGAAGATATCGCCCGCGTTTGGGGTGATGATGCAGATATTCTCATCGCTGGTCTGATGGTGAACGAAAAATCAGTACCAGACCTTGATGAGGATACAGCGACCATTGCAGTGGAAGCTGCAAGGACAGCGATTGCACGAAGTGGAATCGATGCAAAGCGTATCGGTGCGGTTTACACTGGATCTGAAAGTCATCCATATGCTGTAAAGCCAACAAGTACCATTGTAGCCCAAGCTGTGGAAGCTACTCCTGTGATGACTGCGGCAGATTTTGAGTTTGCATGTAAAGCAGGGACTGCTGCAATTCAGGCATGTATGGGTCTTGTATTATCTGGAATGGTTGACCTTGGTCTTGCTATCGGTGCTGATGTGTCGCAAGGTGCACCCGGCGATGCATTGGAATATACAGCTGCAGCAGGCGGCGTGGCTTATATTATAGGCAGGAAGGAATCAGAACTTGCAGCCATAATTGAAGACACATATTCCTATACTACCGACACACCAGATTTCTGGAGACGGGAAGGTATGCCCTATCCTGAGCATGGAGGCCGTTTTACAGGCGAGCC
>JAFGOO010000135.1 GCA_016926455.1 Methanosarcinaceae archaeon
CTATTCACGATGCAGGATGGGCAACGTTAATTCTGCATACTACATACAAAGCTGCTGAGAAGGGAAAGATCGTTGAAAAGGTTGATCCTAAGAACACTTCTCATGTGTGTTCAGTATGTGGTAAAAAGAAAAAAAGCAAACTTCAATTATCAGATTGAGTATTTGATTGTGAACATTGCAACACTTCATTAGACAGGGATGTTAATGCAGGAGTCAACATACTGAATCGATCTAAAACATATCAAAGTAACGTGAGGCTCGCGGGAACTAACGGCTGTGGAATTGGAACCTCTACAACCAGTTGTTTAACTGGGTTGCAAGTTCCGAAAATGAATCAGCAATTGCTTAAACTCATTAGAGGATAAGACTCCTTTAGGGTTCAATAAAAGAACCCCAAGACTTAAGTCGTGGGAGTAGTCAGTGTTAGAGAGTGATTGAATGTATCTTGCAAGCGGTGCCGAAGCAAAAGTTATACTTGACCATGGTATGGTAATAAAAGAGCGTGTACCCAAAAGGTACCGTTTGAAGGAACTGGATGAGCGGATACGCAAAGAGAGGACGCGTGCAGAGGCGCGTCTGATGTCGGAGGCAAGACGCCACGGGGTCCCCACACCGATCATTTACGATATCGAGGATTTTACGATAGTGATGGAATTTATCCAAGGAGAATCTCTGAAGAATATAATAAACCCTGAGTTAAGCGAACGCGTGGGAGAGCTTATCGGAAGGCTGCATAGTGGTGGTATTATCCATGGGGACCTTACGACGTCCAACATGATCCTTCACAATGAAAGGATATACCTGATCGATTTTGGACTTGCCTTTGTTGACAGGACTATCGAGGCACAGGGTGTTGACTTGCATGTGCTTTTTCAGACATTTGAAAGTACCCACGACCAACACGTAGAATTAATCGATGCAGTGGGAAAAGGTTACAGAAGAATTTTTAGAGATGCAGATGATGTATTAAAACGAGTTAAGGAAATTGAGAAGAGGGGAAGATATGCGTAAGGTCTTATTTGTTACCGGTAATAATGGGAAATTCAGGGAAGCAAAGGATATACTTGCTAATAAAGGAATTGAGGTTTTGCAGGAGACAGGTGGATATCCCGAGATTCAGGAAGACGATCTTGAACCAATTGCGGCCTACGGTGCAAAATGGGCATCAGAGGAATTGAAGATGCCAGTCATGGTGGATGATTCGGGTCTCTTCATCTGGGCACTAAATGGTTTCCCTGGTCCCTATTCGGCATTCGTGGAAGAGCGTCTCGGGAACCAAAAAACGCTGAAGTTGATGGAAGGTGAATCCAATCGTCGGGCTACTTTTAAATCTGTTATCGGTTACTGTGAACCCGGAGAGGAAGCTTTTGTTTTCACGGGTACGGTTGAAGGTCAGATAGCATACGAAGAACGCGGCACAGGTGGTTTTGGGTACGATCCCATATTCGAATATCAGGGACAGACCTTTGGCGAGATGGAAGACGAAGAAAAAAACAAGGTGTCCCACCGCCGCAGGGCACTGGACAAGTTCTTTGAATGGCTGGAATGATAATGGGATTGAGTAGAACACAACATCTATAACTATTGTTATATGTACAATTGCGGTTCAATAAAAGAACCCCAAGACTTAAGTCTTGGGAGTAGTCATGGATTAATAATTAATGTACAAGAACGAAGATAATCGATCAAAGGACGAACTCCTTCTTGAAATTGAAAGACTTCGTGCGCAGCTAACAGAAGCTGAAAAGACTTTGAATGCCATCAGAAGCTGTGGAGTGGACGCTCAGGTATTCTTGGACGACAAGGGTGAACAGGTCTTCACCTTAAAGGATGCCGAGTGTCCATATCGTGTTTTTATTGAAGAGATGAGGGATGGAGCGGTCTCTCTTTCATCTGTTGGTAACATTCTATATTGCAATAGGAGTTTTTCTCGGATAGTAAAAGTGCCAACTGAAAATTTGATTGGAACCAATATTTTACAGATTATTTCCCCAGATTCTATCTCGTTATTCGAGACTCTGCTCACGAAAGAGACTACAGTTCCTAGTAAAAGAGAGATTGACCTCTTGGCAGGGGACGGAACGATTATACCTTCATACCTTTCTATTAACTCAATTAAGGTGGTCAATGAGTGGAAAATCTATATAGTGGTCACGGACCTGACAAATATTAAGGAGAAAGAAAAAGCACTATTAAAAGCACACGATGAACTGGAAGTTCGTGTACATGAACGGACTTTTGAACTATCAAAATCCAATGACGCATTGAAAACTGAAATCTTTGAATGCAAACAGGCAGAGGAAAAAGTTCGTAATGCACACAAGCAACTTTCAGATATCATCGAGTTTCTTCCTGATGCTACATTTGCTATCGATGCTGAAAAAAAAGTGATTGTCTGGAACCGTGCCACAGAAGAAATGACAGGGATAAAGAAGGAGGACATTCTCGGGAAAGGTGATTATGCTTATTCAACCCCTTTCTATGGGAAAAGAAGACCGATTTTGATCAATTTGACATCTGGTTCTGATTGTGAAATCGAAGAACAGTATGATTTTCTAGAAAATGAAGGAAGATTGATTTACGCTGAAAAATTTGTCCCATACTTATATGGGGGAAAAGGTGGCTACATAAGGGGACGTACTTCTCCTCTCTTTGATGGTGATGGAAAATGGGCAGGATCCCTCGAATCGATTCGCGACATCACCGAGCGCAAGAATATGGAGGAGGCATTGCGGACTAGTGAAGAGAAATACCGTAATATCGTGGAAACTGCCCAAGAAGGAATATGGGTACTTGATAAAAAAGGTAAGACCATTTACGTTAACAAAAGAATGGCCGAGATGGTTGGTTATCCTGTAAAGGACATGTTAGGTAGCCACATTTTTGGTTTTATGGATGATGAAACCCGCTCACTTGTAAAAAGTAAAATGGGACATTGGAAACAGGGATTTTCTTATAAACATGAAATTCGCTTCCTCAGAGGCGACGGTTCTTACATTTGGACCCTACTTTCCACAAAAACGATTCTGGATGCCAGCGGGCATTACAACGGTATTCTTGGAATGATCACCGACATCAGTGATCTTAAAAAGATGGAAGAGATCCGTCTTGAAAACGAAAGTCTCATCTATGCAAACAATATCAAATCAGAGTTCATGGCTGTTATGAGCCATGAACTGAAAACACCCCTTTCATCGATTATAGGTTATTCGCAATTGATGAAGGAAAATATACACGGGGAATTGAACGAGAAACAGGAATATTATGTGAACAATATTTTAGAAGGAAGCAAACATCTCCTAGATCTCATCAATTCTATTCTTGATATGGTTAGGATAGAAGCAGGAAAGATGTTACTGGTAATTGAAGAGGTTTCTGTGCCTGTTACCATTGAAGCAATATTACATTTTATAGAAGAACAGGCAAAAGTACATAATGTGGTCCTGAAAAAAGAAATGGATCCAGAAGTGGATATTATTGAGGTTGACAAACAGAAATTCAAGCAGATAATGCTTAACCTACTCAATAATGCAATCAAATTCAGTAAGGATGGTGGAGGGATCGTGATCATCAGAACGAAAAGGGATGGTGACATGGCAAGAATTTCGGTCTCGGATACAGGTATCGGTATCAAGAAAATAGATTTAAAACGACTCTTCCTCAAATTTGAGCAGCTTGATTCGAGCTCAGCCAGAAAATATGAAGGTACCGGACTCGGACTTTCTATCACCAAGCAGCTTGTGGAAATGCATGGCGGTACGATAATGGTTGAAAGCAAGTACGGTGAAGGTAGCACTTTTACTTTTTCTCTACCTATAAAAGCGGAAAAGTAGATGTTCTGACGATGAAATGAAAGATTATTTTGATACTATCCCAGGACCGTAAAACTTCTAATTCCAATATATAACCGTTTGTTGTAATCAGCAGCATCGTCAGGAAAGTTCATATATCAATCGATTAAATAAACAATTATTATAAATCTTAAGCAATGATGTCCATGCACTGGCGAGAGAAACAATTACTTGATGTGATGCAAGACGAAAAAATGACTACTAGGGAGTTGGTAAACAAGGTAGATATGTCAAAGGTAACTGCCTTGAAGTACCTTGATCGACTTAAAGAAAAAAATCTGGTAGATTTCGAAGAGGTCGGTAATGCTAAAATCTGGTTTTTGAAAGAAGAAGATGAAACGATTGATAAAAGAACTAAAGTGTTGGTTGTGGATGATGACAAGAACATAATAAACATTATTCATGATTTTCTTGAGCCTGACCAGTTTGAGGTTCTTGCGGCTTCAAATGGAAAAGAAGCATTAGGAATGGTTTTTATCGAATCACCCGACATTTTGATTCTTGATATCATGATGCCTGAAATGGATGGCTTAAAGGTGTGCAAGGAATTGAAGAAAAATGCAATCACAAGAAACTTACCTATAATAGTATTATCTGCCAAAACCAGCTTGGATGATAAACTTAAGGCAATGGACCTAGGAATAAATGATTATATTGGAAAACCTTTTGATCTCAGGGAATTAAGGGCAAGAATAAATATGGCCTTGAGGTCAGGGCATGATATCTAATATTCTAATTTATTGTTGTTTTTTTTGGGAACTGCCAAATTATTTGGTGTAAGATTAATGGGTAGGTATTCTGGACATTCAAAACCAACAGCATTAGAAAGATTATCTAATGCTATATCCGTTTTAAATTACTGTTACACTAAACTCTTTGACAGCTCCTTTATGATTAGTGTTTTTACAAAACAATTTGTAAAACCCCCCACATAATACCCCAACCCGTTCACATATTCTTCAGTTGGAAGTAATATTTACTTTGTAACAATAGTATTTAAATTTTTCTAAACGTTTCGTCTATTCTTTTACGCTTTGTAAAGTTACCGCTGCCAGCCTTTGCATATCATCTGATCAAGAGGATAAAAGAAAAAATGGGGATAGATGCTAATTATCATATTGGAGTAAGAAGATCTCCATTTTTAAACGGTGGATGAATTACATCTATTCTACAATACAAGTAGAGAATGGTATTGTTTTGATTGTAATACAAAACATGATAGGGATATCAATGCCGCTATTAATCTCAAGAATTTTGCTTTATATGTGCAGAACTTAATTGGTATTCATGTGTCATCGGTTAAGACCCAAATTAAGCCTTATGTTGCTGTATTTCTAAAAGTACTAA
>JAFGOO010000002.1 GCA_016926455.1 Methanosarcinaceae archaeon
GATTGGAATTTGTTCTGTTTTAGCCATGAAATATAATTATGGACTATAAGTTATATATGTTTGGTTGAAAACTATACTTGAAAACAAGGAGCATTGCCACTTTAAATCAAAATTAAATTTGCACTAAAAAGAATAAACTATGCAAGTTGCTTTCTTACATAATCTACGAGAGCGTACTCGATGTCCTTTGTTCTGGCAGAACCATTAATGTCAGGTGTTCTTATCTTCTGGGTCAGCACATGATTAACAGCATCTTCTACAATCTTTGCTTCTTCAGTATCATCATGCCACTCCAGCATCATTTTCAGGCTTAAGACGGCAGCAATGGGGTTTGCGATACCCTTCATTGCAATATCAGGTGCACTTCCGTGTACAGGTTCGAAAAATGCGTGTTTTTCCCCTATGTTAGCACTCGGCACCAGCCCCAGACTCCCAACCAATGCCGCAGACATGTCGCTTAATATGTCTCCGAAAAGGTTGGTTGTGACTATAACATCGTATTTCTGAGGAGAGCATATAAGACTATATGCCATCGAATCCACAAGCATGTCTTTATAATCGATATCTTGATATCTGGCAGTGTCCCTGCATACATCCAGAAAAAGCTTGTCAGATTTTAAGACATTGGATTTGTGAACGATTGTCAGGTTATTTTTGCGCGTTTTTGCCAGTTTACATGCATATTCAGCTATGCGCTTTGAACCTTTACGTGTTATAACCCGCGTTGTGTATGAGACATCGTCATGTAACTCTTCAATTCCCGAATACATGCCTTCAGTGTTTTCTCTTACGATCACAAAATCAAAATCGTTTCGTCCCGTAATTCCTGTAATGCCTGCAAGTGGCTTTATGGGGCGTATGTTCGCATACATATCAAGTTCTTTTCTGATCGTTAAAAGAACGCTTTTGTAATCCGGGTCTGGTGGTGTTGTCACTGCACCAAAAAGGATACAGTCACATTCTTTTATTGTCTCCATATCTTCGTCTGTAATCGCAACACCACATTTTTCCCATTTGCGTAACCCAACCTCAAGTGGTACTTTTTCAATTGGAAGGGAAAGTGCATCAAGTACCTTCACCGCCGAGGATATCACCTCTTTTCCAATCCCATCACCTTCTATCACTGCAAGTTTCATGGCATCCACGTTTTTTTATCAAAGAGTATATTTTGTTATCTGTAAACCTTTATAAATATGGTGATTACGCTTTTCCTCCCTCCGAAAGTATAGAATTTTAATTTTCGAATTGGCTTAATTCGATAGCGTTATTAAATTACTTGAGAGATTTTTCATGTCAAATATGATTAGTGATATGTACCTATTTCAAAATTAAATTAATAGGTCATTTCAAAACTCCTCTTACGACTAATGGGGTGCAGTCCAATAGAAATGCAAAATGGCGAATTGATAGTTATAGAACACACAAGGAAACAAAAAGGTATTTTGGAAAAAATGAATTTATGCGCTTAATAATGCGGAGGTTAAGTTATGAATGGCTCCTTTTGGCCTGCATTTATACCAAATACAATTACACTTCAGGCCTTCTTGACTTGATTAATTCTTTTGTGCGTTCGGTAAGTTCATTCTTGCCGAAGGGTTTTGTGATATAATCATCTGCTTTTAACAGGTGCAACCCAAGCATCCTATCGAAATGTTGATTTTTAACTGTAAGCATTGACACCGGAATGTTAGGATTCTTCTTTTTGATTTTTCGAAATGTTTCCCATCCGTCCATTACGGGCATCATGATATCTAGCAAGATGGCATCCGGTTTTTCGATGTCCAGTGTTTCTAAGCATTTGATTCCGCTAGTTACACCAATCACATTGATACCTTCCGATTCGAGAACTAGCTTTACAAGTTCGATGGTGTCCTTTTCATCATCAACAACCATAACTTTTGGACACATTTATTTAACCCCCACCAATAAAGTCGATGAAATGTACAGAAATCCATTACTTGATTTTTTTATTATTTGGCACCAGTCCACCCATATCTCTTCATCACCATTTTAATTCTTGCATTCAATTCACGCATATCAAAGGGCTTGGTTACATAATCATCGATTCCCAGTTCCATGCCCTTTAATTTATCCTCAACCTCCTTTTTAGCAGAGATCATAATGATTGGAATGTCGGCTGCAACTTTGCTCTTCTTCAACTTTTTCACAACCTCGTATCCATCCATATCAGGCATCATGATATCAAGAAATATAAGATCTGGAAGTTCTTTTAATGCTAATTCCACGGCTTGTGTACCGCTGTAGGCAGCTATTAGATCATATGGTTCACTAGATAACGATATTTTTACAAGTTCTGGAATTTCAGTTTCATCGTCCACAAACATGATTTTTAACCTATCTCTTTTAACTTTTTTCTCGATGTACTCCAACGATATGCCAGACTCTTTTATTTCGTAATAAATATCAAGGACCTTTAAACCAATTTCTGTATGTATCTCACCACTTGTGATGTCAATGATCACATCAAAAAACGATTTTATCAAAGCTTCTTTTTCGGGTGGTAAGATTCCTTTTCCAAGTGTTGAGACAATGGTACCTTCCTTTTTAATGACTTTTTTCTCAATAATTTGTATGAAACTCTCAACGACCTGAAGATTATCACTCGACAGGATATTCATATCTTCAATAACAAGTAGAGAGCCAGGATAATCCTCAAATAAATTTGCTATATGGTATGCCATTTTTGTGTAGTCGGTTTGCGATGAACAATAAAAAGTATTTTCCTGTGGTTTTTCTGGCATTTTTACATCAACAAACCATATCCTTTCCTTAAAAATCTTAACATCCAATCCGTATTCTTCAAATTTCTTAAGAACCTGATCCCTTTGATTTTTTAAACACAACCAAACAACAGTGCGTTTTGTCTCATTTTTAAGCATGTCATAGATATAAAAATAAATTATTCGGCTGATAATACTGTCAACTGGGGCCAAAAACAGAGTCTTTTTTGATTTCAGTTCTATTCTAAAAGTTTTCAGGATTTCCTGAGTTTTATCTCCTACCATCATTTACCCCAAAATATTATAAATTCATTATTTGTTTTGTAGTCATATTAACTTTGTGGATTCCTGTTGCCATCAAATTTTTTGGTGTTGAACACGAAAACATCATTTACGAACAATCAAATTATTTAGCATTGGTTATTAACTTATAAGTCATAATCAAAATTGCACCAGCAGTAAAATATTTTATAGGCATGATAGTTAAATTTTTAACGATAAAAGGACAATGTTATTTGGGGTATATGCATAACATGTCTTAAGAAAGTATACGCTGTTTTATTCATAATCTTTGTGTGTAGCATCATTATATCTTGCAGCGGGTGCTTTGAACGCGAAAAGGCAGAAAAAATCTCTCTTGAAGAAAGACAAGTAACAAGCAATGTCACAATTGATGTCCAGCCTCTTCGAATAGGGGTCTCTGCCCTTATTTCACCTCAAGGGACAATGATATATTACGAGGAGATTTTGGACTATGTATCAGAAAGAACAGGTCTCCCGGTTTCACTGGTTCAAAGGGACAGTTATTTAGAAATTAATGAACTGCTGGAATCTAGGTACATTGATGTTGCCTTTGTGGGTCCTGGACAATATATTGAGGGGAGGGAAAAGTTCGGGCTTGAACTTCTGGTGGCTCCAGTAGTAGATGGTGAACCATATTATTATTCATACATCATTGTTCCTTCTAATAGTGAAGTTGCAAGCATTGCGGAACTTAAAGGAAAAAGGTTTGCATTCACCGACCCCCTTTCCACCACTGGAAAATATTATCCAACTTATGTACTTTTATTGATGAACAAAACTCCTGACACATTTTTTTCCAGTTATGTGTATACCCACAGTCATGAAGCATCCATTGAAGCAGTGGCAAGAAATCTTGTGGATGGGGCGTCGGTGGAAGGACTAGTATGGGACTACTTAAGTCAAACAAAACCTGAAACCACATCAAAGACGAAAATCATCTTAAAATCTCCACCATACGGAATAACACCTTTGGTTGTCCACCCAGAAATGAGCTTAGAGTTAAAAGAGGAACTTAAAACAATATTCCTAACAATGCACAAGGACCCAAAAGGAGAAGAAATTCTGGATAAACTTGATATCGACATGTTTATCCAGGTTGATGACGAATTATATGATTCGGTATTTTGGATGAGAACGGCTGTAGAGTCAGGAAATGTAAACCGGAGTGTGGCTCTTTGAATTCTTTTTTAGGATTGGTCACAAACCTAAAGATTAAAACGAAATTGGTTCTAATGGTTATATTTATTTTATTATTGGTCTGCGGTGTAACTACATATTATATACAGGTGGATCAAATCGATTCAATGGGCAATGAACTTCAGAAAAGAGGGTACACGATATCCAATTACCTAGCAGATAGTAGCATTAATCCAATCCTTACAGAAGATGTCATAAGACTGCAGCAACTTATTGAATCAACCAAGAATACACAGAATGATATTGTATATGTGTTCATTTTGGATGAAAATGGAGAGGTAATTGTCCATACGTTTGAGAATGGTTTTCCTGTGGCTCTAAAAAATGTTAATCCTGCAAATGGCGAGGAGAGTGACAAACTTTTAGATATCGAAAATGAGTATGTAAGAGATATCGCCCATCCAATATTAGGGGGCAGGATTGGGGAAGCCCACGTAGGGTTATCAGAAACCAGTATAAGAGCTACTGTTAGTAGATCAATACGAAATAAGATTATAATAACTGCTTCTTTAGTGTTTATTGGTATTTTACTATCGTTTGCTACAGGAACGATAATATGTAAACCATTACTTGAACTAAAAAATAGTGCTGAAGATTTCGGGAAAGGTAATCTTGATTCTAGGGTTCGTGTGAGAAGACATGATGAGATCGGGGAACTGGCAGAATCTTTTAATAATATGGCAGAAGAAGTTAAGATACTTGTTCAAGAAAAAGAAATCAACCGTCAAAATATACTTGAGACTAAGGATTATCTCGATGCGATCATTTCAGCAAGTCACGACGGCATATTTGTTTTGGATTCAGAAGGCAAATTTGAGTTTATTAATGATGCAGTGAGGGATATTAGCGGTTATGACGAAAGCGATCTTATAGGTGAAAATTTTAAATCGTTTATTCCAAATGATTATAAAGTTTTCATGAACAGCCGCTGGCAAGAAGCCCAGAAAGGCATGGAAAAAGCATATGAAACAAAAATAATGGCTAAAGATGGCAGTCTCAAAGATCTGATAGTCGATCATAGGAGTATAGAGGTCCATGGGGAGAGAAAGTATGCAGCCGTGATTAAGGATATAACCGAGATAAAGAAGATAGACGAAATGAAGAGTAACATCATCTCCAATATCTCGCACGAACTACGTACTCCAATTACCATAATGCGAGGTTTCATCGAAGTTGCAATGGACGAGATAGATACTTCGAAAAGGGTCAAGTATCTTAATAAGTCATTAAAAGCCCTTGATCGCCAGAACCAGATGATTGAAGACCTTTTGGAAGTTTCAATAGCTGAAAAGGAAAAATTCATTTTTAATTATGAGACCGTTGATCTCGAAGATGTCATTGATACAACAGTGAAAAATGTGATTCCAAAAGCCGAACGTTACGACATAGAGATAAGAACTGATCTGGAAAAGAACCTCAATGCGAAAGCTGACAGGACTTATCTTGTTTATGCTCTGACCAAGTTGATAGACAATGCTGTTAAGTTCAACAAAAAAGGTGGAAATGTAGCGATCACAGCACGACATACAGATGGTTTTATCAAGGTTTGCGTGGAAGATACCGGAATCGGAATCTCAAAAGGGAATATGAGAAAGGTTTTTGATAAATTCTATCAGGTGGACGCAACAACCACACGAAAATATGGTGGGAGTGGGTTGGGACTTTCCATAGCCAAGCATCTAATAGAGGAACAGGGCGGAGAAATATGGGTTGAAAGTGAATTGGGAAAAGGAAGTATCTTCTGTTTCACTGTTCCGAAGGCACATTAGAGAACTTAATTACTATTTTTCATTTTAAGCTGTTCTCTTATAAGCTTCGTTCCATGTTCGAGCGCTTCATCAATTTTGGTTCCATCAACACCACCGCCACGTGCCATGTCCGGCCGGCCTCCACCTCCACCACCTACGATAGTAGACATTTCCCGTACTACATTACCAGCGTTCACCCCCTGCCTAACCGCAGTTTTACCCGCAGCCGCAACGATCTTCACCCCTTCAAAGTCACTTGCAAGCAGGGCGACTACATCTTCCTGTTCACTGAGTTTCCCTGCAACCTTTAAGATTTCCTCGTCATCAGAATCAGGAATCAAGCTGGCGATGACTCGAATCCCATTAATCTTCACTGCATCCTGAATCATCTGATGAACCCTTACGTGTGCAAGTTCTTCTTTTAACCTTGCGTTTTCTTTCTTGTAATCCTTCCATTCACCAAAGAACCTTTCAACTGTTATCGGTAGATGCTCTGGAGGCACACGAAGCGCGTTTGCAGACTTATGCAATAAGTCGTCTATTTCCTGCACAGCCAATACGGCAGCCTCGCCTGCTGCATACTCTATACGCTCAAATCCATCCTGAACATGCTCTGTCTTCAGTATCTTTATGGGACCAACGACACCCGTACTTGTGCAGTGAGTACCCGCACAGGCTTCAATGTCGTCAGCGACCTTAAGCACTCGTATCGATTTGCCAGGAGGTACGCCGCCCTGGTATAACCCAAAACCATATGTTTTTTCGGCAACGGTCCTGTCCATCCATTCGGCCACAACGCGTTTATTCTCCATAACGGTTCGATTTGCTATGAGTTCTATCCTGTTTAATTCTTCAGGTGTGATACGTTTGTAATGGGATAGATCAAGACGCGCACGGTTTCTGGTCTTCTGTGCTCCTGCTTGCCAGATATGTTCACCAAGCACCTTTCTGGCCGCATCATTCACAATATGCGTTGCTGTGTGATGTTTGGCATGTGCCATACGCCGCTCTTCATCCACCTTGCCAACAACCAGATCACCTTTCCTGATTTGGAGTTCGTCTTCAATATCTTTAATCTCATGCACAACAATACTATTCACCAGTTGAACATCCACAACATCTAGAATAACGTCCCCAACAGTGATAGTGCCATGGTCTGCAGGCTGTCCACCACCTTCTGGATAGAAAAGGGTACAATCAAGAACTATGTTAGTATCGAATACATCAAGTACTACTGCCTCGAACTCCATCCGGTTCGGTTCGTCATAGAACAGCCGTTTCGTTGCTGGAAGACGGCTGATGCGTTCAGCGAACGGAAACACCTTTTCCTCTTTTTCTTCTGCCTTACTGTGCCTTTCTGCCACCAGTGAATAAAATGTATCCGGAAGATCTACCTCAACACCCACTTCTGAAGCAGCCTCCTTTGAAATCTCAGGCGGGATTCCATGACTGTCATACATCTCGATTAATTTATCGAGTGGTATATTCTCCCCGCTTTTTTTATAATGGTTTGCTAATTTTTGGATCATCCGTCTTCCACGTGTCAGTGTATCTGCGAACTTCTGCTCTTCATGGTAGAGTATATCCTCAATAACATCGAAACGTTGTGCAAATTCTGGATATTCCGGTAGATTTTTGATATGCATATGAACGATTTCGGACAATGGAATTTTGATATCCAGATCTCGCATCATACGAAGAGTTCTTCGAAGTACCAGACGTGCAAGATACCCTGCTTTGACATTGGACGGGATGATCCCGTCACCTAGCATGAACGTCAAACACCTTGTGTGGTCTGTTATTGCATATACGGTTTCCACTGGTTCTATTATGGATGCAAGCTTCTCCACGGTGGTACCAATATTGAATGCCACTTGCTTTCGAAGTTCGAACAAGTTAGCCTTTTCGCTTACATCCATAAGCCCTGCAAGACGTGCATTCTGTGCAAGGATGTTCGCATATTCTGAATTATCCAGTTCATGTTCAATACCAGCAAGTCCCATTATTTCATTGACTATTGAAGGAAAGATGGCGTCATAGATTGTCGGGGAACCTTTCGATGCCCATACAAACCTTTCAAGACCATAACCAGTATCAACAATGTAATTGTCCATTTTCGAGTAGTTTTCGTTTTTTATGGTTATCTCGCCATCTTTTGACTGCTTGAGATTCATGAAAACCAATGTGGCAACTTCGAGACCACCGAGAAGTACTTCGAGACATGGTCCAGCATTGCCGCCCCCTGCCCATGGCTCCTCTTTGTACGTAACAGCCATAGGGTTTGATCCAAGTGAATTCAGAAGTTCGTCACATAGCTCAACGGTGCGATTTTTCCAGTAGATCTCGTTTGTTGTAGTGTTAAAAGCGTGATGTGCCATCATTTCAAAGGTTGTCAGGTGCCGCCCGCTCCTGCCCACAGCATCGAGGTCTGAAAGACGGATACACGGCTGGGAGATTGTCAGGGGATTTGCTGGAGGGGGAACCTCTCCTGATGTTACAAATGGCTGAAAATCAGCAATTGATGCAATTGTAAGGTAAATGTCATCGCGCCATCTGGCAATCACAGGATACCTTTTAATCCGTGCGTGTCCTCTTTCTTCAAAAAATTTAAGGTAGTATTCCCGCATTTGTATAAGATCGTATTGTTTTTTGAAGGCAGGACTGCCAATAAACGAATATGGGTCACAGGGTGCGTCTCCACACGTTGTCCTGTCAATGTTGCGTGTCCAGAAATATTTACCACACTTTGGACACTGCTTTCGAATAAAGCCATTCTCAGAAAAAAAATCAAGTTGATATTCATCATCAAGCATAATTATTCCATCTATATGCATTATTATAACGATATATTTTATTCTACCACGTAACGCACCAATAGTTAAAAAGACTTCTTATCCATAATTTTTTATTCAGGTTACGAATAAGGTAGCAAGAAATCCCATGACTTTAGTTTCGGGATTAATGGCATTTAACTTTTAAGCCGAGAAGTCCCCTTTCGTAAGATGGGGGATTAGAGGCGTAATATCCCAAAACAGCATTAGTATGTTCTCTATTTTATACAAAAAAATATATATGTTTTAAAATATAATGTCTATTAATGCTTAAAGCCTACAAATACCGTTTATATCCCAACAAAGAGCAACAAGAGCTTTTTATGAAACATATAGGTGCGTGTAGGTTTA
>JAFGOO010000003.1 GCA_016926455.1 Methanosarcinaceae archaeon
ATGATGAACTAAAAATTAGAGAAGTACTGAAATTAATGATAATATTTATGTCTTCATATATGGTACATTTCTTCACTTATCTAAATAAAATCAACCTACGATTAGCTCTAGATTAGGATAGCTAGCAGTGATCGGAAATGCAACTACAAGAAAAAAAGATAGATGAATAAAGAATCAAGACAACCTGATCCTTTTCATCATAAGATTAAGTGGATTACAATAATTAAACTACTTCAGCAAAAGCAAATTTCCGCATTACTTTTGTAACTTTTATTGTTACTTCATCACCCACAGATGTTTCAGGCACAAAAATAACAAAGCCACTTACCCTGGCAATCCCATCTCCCTCTCTTGCGAGATCCTCAATCTTCACGTCATATGTTTCACCAGCTTCTACTGGTGCACTTGCTTCCATTCTTTTAAACAAATTACTTCACTTCCTTTTTGAAATGCTATAAAATACCTAACCAAGCTGAAAACATAACGGAAAAATAGCAAATACAATCAAAGTAAATACCATCTAATAACCATACGTCTAGCATAACAGTTAATATCTTAAAGCAAACCAAACATGGTGTTTGTAGTATATAAAGTTTCTTGTATGAGATATTCAATTCGGTGATGATCATTAAATTAGTTCGTCTTTGTTGTGAACAGTGTAGGTTTTTAGAACGAATAACCAATTTGAAGAATTCATCAGATATATTATTTGTATACTCTCTAACTTAAAAATGAGTACTGTAGAAAAATAAAAATAATTATATGAAGACCTATAAACAAAGGAACAATGTACCTGAAATTTGATTTCCGAGTTTTGTGCTTTAAAAGCTGCATCCCTATCCATGCACCTGCCGGTGCAAAGAATGCTATTAAAAGCAGGTCTTTTTCAGGAATCCTCCATGAATGGGTTTTTGCATTTATTTTGTCCAGACCGTATATCATAAAAGAAGCTACGTTTAAAGCAACAAAAAAACAATAATCAATCTTGTCTGGTAGACATGTTTCCATCAAAAGACCTCAACTATATTTTATAGAACATCACAAACTCCCTGCCCGGACGCAGGGTGAACTGCAGTGATTCATACCGCTTCCCCAGTGAATCTGCAAGGTCTTTGGACTTAGATTTAGGAACAATTACAACATCGGCACTGGAATGCGATGGAACTGTACCCAAATAACTGCGATTCTTGTAATCCCGGAGATACCATGGCAGGGGCCAGTAAAGATTTCCAGGATCTGCAACAAGAATCTTCAGCCTGTTTCTTCCTCCATCCAGTTCTTCGATCTTGTCCAGAACCATGTAGATGTCAGACGATGCCTGTGTATATATCATCAGTTCGTCAGGATCAGTGTTTTTGTAGAAGTTCAGGGATATGGACTGGTAAGCAGAAAAGCTTACAGATAGTACCAGTATTCCCACAACCAAAGCCTCTATATGTATTGGTTTGAACTTAAGAGTCGGAAGTATCTCCGATATATATGTACCAGCCAGAATCCCAAACGGCAGTACGATATGCACAACCAACCAAGGAACCTTCTCCTGAAGGTAGGAGTATGTCAGGAGGCTAACTGCTGCCCAGTAGGCAGTGAAGATCAAGAACGTGTTCTTCTTCCGGATATAATGCAATGCTCCTGCCAGCCCAAAGATTAGAATCGTACTCTCGTACACTCCAAGGATTGGAAGGTAATAATACCACGGTCCACCGATGCGTTCTATCCTGTGCATCTCAGACCAGTGACTGAACGCGGATTCTACCACAGAGGACATACTTTCTTGATTATGGAAAAAACTGGTGTACATCAGCATAAATATGCTCACAAAGACTACAAGTGCCAGTATGATATCAAACATCAGCCGCATCATATTCTTTTTCCCACTGTCTATAAGCATACGGGCAGCCTGTTGTATTAGACTACTTTTTTGAAAAACAGCCACTTTGTAAAGTAAAAGAAGTCCAAGATACCCTAAGAACATTGCGAAAATAATGTATGCATTTTCCTTAGCGGTCATTGAAAATGCAAGTGAGGCGGAAGCAAGTAAAAGATAAGGTATCCTTTGCCAGCTTGTGATATTGTCACGGTAGCGTAAAAATCCCACAACAATCGCAATAGTGAAAAAGACAATAAACATATCGTTTCTAAAAAAACGTGAATAATACACCATTGAAGGTGAGAATGCAAGCAGGGCGGCCGAAAAAAGTGCACCACGCGGTTTAAGTTCTTTACTGAGTATAAATATGAGCAACAATACACCAACACCGAACAATGCAGGTAAAAGACGTGCTGTCGTATCACTAATCCCAAGCAAACTGAAGACTGCAGCAGTTGAGTGGAAAAGGAAGGGACCGTGGTATGTTGGATCATAATGATAAATCCCTTCATTTAAGAGTTTCAATGTGAAGAAGCCATGTACACTCTCATCATGGTGGAACACCCGCCCATCCAGATGATAGAGCCTAATAAAAAGTGCGAACATCATGATAGACAGTAATAAGAACAGATACTTATTTTTCTCTTTCATAATTCTCTTTGCAATGATGTCACTCATTTCAATGAGTGGATGAATTGCACCTTTTCACCTCTTATAATTGATTTTGGGGTATTTTAACTATTATTAAATACATAATATAATGTGTTGTAAATTACGTAATCTCAACACCTGTAAAATGGCATAGGTTTATTTAATATATATGACGAATATGTTGCAACATGGTTAGCGTAAAAATAAAATTATTTGCAAATCTCCGCGAAAATGCCGGAAAATCCGAACTGATAGTACCCGGTGATACCGTTTTGGACGCTCTCAAAATGCTTACAGAGAGTTTTCCGCTATTAAAAGAAATGATCTTTGAAAATGAATGCGAGGAGCCGGAACTCTGTGGGTACATAAATGTGTTTGTAAATGGTAACAGTATACATCATCTGGATGGCCTGACCACCAAACTTTCAGAAAATGATGAAATTGCGATATTTCCTCCGGTTTCCGGCGGGTAGACTTTTTCTCTTTGGGCCAATAAATTATTACAGAATTGAATAGGACTGAAAAAAATGGGTACGATTTTTAAAGAGCGTACAAAGGTAGATGATGCAAGAAGGATATTTCTGGATGTTATTCAGCCAATCGGCGACACAGAAAAAATCCTTGTTGAAGCGTGTTCTGGCAGGGTACTCGCATCTGAAATAATAGCGCAGCGGAATGTCCCACATTATCGCCGTGCTGCAATGGACGGGTATGCAGTACGTTCTTCAGACACCATAGGTGCATCTCCAACAAATCCAGTAATGCTCCATGTGGACGATGAGATTACAGAAGGGGTAGGTGTCCGAGTCCACACAGGATCTCCAGTTCCAGAGGGAGCAGATGCTGTTATCATGATAGAGGACACGCGCCTTATCGGTGACATGCTAGAAATACGTGCACAGGTGCATCCGCACAAGCATGTCGGATGCGTAGGAGAAGATATACATGAGGGAGAAAAAGTATTAAGCAAAGGACACCTGCTCCGACCATGCGATTCCGCAGTAATTGCGTCCCTTGGAATCCAATCTGTGCTGGTGTATAGAAAACCGGTAGTTGCTGTTATACCAACAGGTGAGGAACTGTTACCACGAACTACTGCAGGAATCCCGCCATCTGGGATGGTTCTTGAAACGAACAGCCTCATGGTCGGATTATATGTTGAAAAATGGGGAGCAAATGCCCGCTACTGCTATATCGTACTGGATAAGCCTAAACTCATAAGAGAGGCGATCCAATCGAATCTTGATGCCGACATGATAGTAATATGTGGTGGCACATCTGTAGGGGAACGGGATCATGTGCCTGAAGTTGTGGATTCACTGGGTAAAATACTTATACATGGTGTAGGATTGAGCCCGGGAAAGCCCACAGCACTCGGTATTATCGGGAAGGTGCCTGTGGTCTGCCTTCCAGGATATCCTGTTGCGGGACTTGTGGGCTTGTTCGCATTTGCGCGTGCTGCCCTAAGGAAAGTTGGGCATGTCCCTGACGTCCCAGACACCGTTGTTAGGTTGCCCTTAAAAAGCAAGATCTCCTCAAGAATCGGGTACATGACCTATGCACGAGTGGTGATTGATAACGATGTTGTCCACCCTCTCATGACATCCGGTTCAGGGGTCCTGAGTTCAGTTGCAAAGTCCGACGGTTTTGTCATCGTCCCTGAAAATGTGGAAGGTTATGTTGAAGGACAAAATGTGGATGTTGTTTTGATTGAATGACACCTCACTTTTAGTGAGAATATACTGCTTTTTTTTATATCGAGTCAAAACTTGCTGCGTGTTCTGGAATCTATGCAAAGGTGAGGTCTTTAACATACTCCCACGGCTAAATTGGATTCTATAATTAGCAGCGTTTGAACTAGAGCTACAAAAGATATCAGTGTTCACTTCCATCATATCCGTATCTGTGATGCATTGAAATGTGCTTTGAAGCAATGTTAAACGCGGTATTGAAATCTGCATTCCCAACGTTTCCACAATGTGAGCATGCCAGTTCTATCTCCTGTAAGACCACACTTGCTACACATTTGACTTGTATATGCTGGTTCAATATAGAACAGGTACTCCAAGCAGCTTAGCCTTATATTGGATAAATGTTTGTAGCTGGTAGAAAAAACCAATTGTTTAAGAAGTATTTGAATGACTTTGAATGTTTATTGTTCTTGAGTATTCATTTTATGTCTTCAAGTTTGCTATTTTCAAGTATATCCAATATTGGATTGGTTTTGGTTGCGTTTAGACAAAAAGATGGACATCGTCTGGCATAACTTCCATTCGTCAAATAGTTATACCAAATTAAGAGGCTTTACCACTCAGCAACTCTTTCAATCTGATTTCAACATCTTTAGCCAATAATTTCTTTAGATATTTAGAGTACTATGCAATATGATATCAAATATTGTACACTCTGGTATTGCTATAACTCCACCTATCGCTATCCAACTGGACAACATACTCTTGCCAACTATATAATTAATTCAGAATATTGTGTTAGTGTACACAATTAATCCTATGAATAAAGTCATGAGCTATCTGGCTGCTTTATTCATAAATTATCCTGCAGTCCCATAGTATGACAATTCAGTGTTAATTGCGTTCAAACTGCTCAAGTTCTTCGTAATAGATTGCACGTTCAATCAATCCTTCGAAAAATTCATCCATATATTTCACCTCGACCTCTCATATATTCGTCAGAGTTTATTAAAAGAAGCCAAGCGTGGTGAAAGTAATATGATATATAAACCGTGCAAAAGAAAATAAAGCAAACCGAGCGGAAATACTAAAGAGGATTCTGATTAAACCCTAATTTTTATTTTTGAAAAAGAATCTTGTTTGTTCTGGCTAAAATTTGACCTCTATCCTGTTTATTTTCCGTATTTTTCTTCAATATTTTTTTACTTTTAAGATAGCTTCCGCTATCCTAAATAGTTCCTTTGGATTTTAGCGTCCTCATTTGATGCATATTAAAGCAAAAAGCTGTCATCAACATCTTTACATTGACTCTTTCCACAGTTGTAACAAGGACCTTTCCAGCTTTGAATATTTCCTTTGCTATGGCATATACTCTTTCACAAGGGACTCTCTGCACACTTATTTTTTCATTTCTGATAATATCCCTTATTCTCAAAGGATGTCCTCTTACAGCTCGTTGCATTGTTGCTGGAAATCCCCTTGCCACCATTCCAAAATATCCCTTATACCTATACACTACTTCGTTAATTTCAGAGAGATCTACTTGTGAATCATGTACAGATGCGGTTGGTGTCTGAAATCTTCTAATCAGTTCATAATTCTTATCAATAATTGTGTGAAGCTTGTAGCCAAAATAAGGAATATCAGGATGGTAAAAGTCTATCAAAAAATAGATATTCTCAATCCCCTATATCCTTCTCTACAAATCTGGAAAGATCTGTTTTCGAAGACGTTTGAACTAAAATGTATTTTTTGCTCACTGATGCTGTCTTCATGGCTGCGGTTTCCATTGCCATTATCAGCGATTTGATTGCATCCTCTAGCTTCCTATTTTTCGTCCAGCATTTTTTGATGCATTCATTTGCGATCCCTTTTGTGATATCATTCCCCAGAACTATGAAAGCGGTATTACCCCTATTCTTCACTTCGAATTCAGAATCTTTAATCTCAGCAATGATATAATTACCTGCTGAAGCATAAAGTCTTCTCTTGCGCACAACCCCTTCTTCGATAGAGGATACTTCACCCACAAGAATCCCATCTCGTTGCGTTACCTTAGTCTTATCGTCCATTATCGTTATTTTAACCCCCGCATACCCTGCCTCCCTTTCAAGTTCTTCATCACTGGCAATGGATCCATTATAAAGCTCTTTTTCAAGCTTCTCCCTGCTAATTTTATCACCCTCAAAAGTGATTTCCCGCATATCTCCAGCCATGACTGCGTTTTTTTTCCCGATATAAGCAACTACTAATGTCATCTATATTCGAACAATCAAAGTTTCATATATACTTTATTCATGATATTTAGAGAAATAAACGTGTAGAGCTTGTTAATCCATGTAATACATCACATATATGCTCTGTCTGTTGTCAAATAGTCAAAAATGATCTATCCCAAGTTTGACAGTTTTGTTTTCAATCAACTGAATACCTATTTTTCTTCGTTTTCACCATAATCTAAATATTACTATTTACATCTAGCCTATTGGTAATCTATTTACTTTCGCTCATATCCGTTTCTATGATTTTGTCCATATTACTGCATACAGATTTGACAGTCCTCTCAGATCCTCTAATACGACTCCTAATTCTACTTCATATTGCTTTCAAATAGAAAATATCCAAAAAAAGCGTAATGGAATTTGACAGTTGAACACTATTCCGACGAAAATAATGTTTAAAAGAGTAAATTATTGTTATTAACTAAATGTTTATAACTTATTATGCATAATTATATTTCATGGCTAAAACAGAACAAATTCCAATC
>JAFGOO010000004.1 GCA_016926455.1 Methanosarcinaceae archaeon
GAACGAGGGGAAGGGCTTGTGGACTTGTGAACGATGGTTCAAAGAATGAAGCAAGAAGCTCCACGCGTAAGCGTGGAGTAGTTCACTCTTGATTTTCCAGCACAGCTTGTGCTGCGGCCAGTCTTGCTATTGGCACGCGGAATGGAGAACAGCTGACGTAATCGAGCCCGATCTTATGGCCAAATTTGATCGATTTAGGGTCACCACCGTGCTCGCCACATATACCTATTTTAAGATTTGGACGAACAGAACGACCTTTCTCGATGCCGATCTGGACTAACTCCCCGACTCCTTCTTGGTCAAGCACTGCGAAAGGATCATTGTCCAGAATACCGTGCTCCACATAGAACGGCAGGAACTTGCCTGCATCATCCCTGCTGAATCCAAAGGTAGTCTGAGTCAGGTCATTGGTTCCGAATGAAAAGAATTCGGCTTCCTTTGCAATCTGGTCTGCGGTTATTGCTGCTCTTGGCAGTTCGATCATGGTACCCACAAGGTAGTTTAATTTAATGTTCTTTCGTTCCATCACAGATTCTGCTATTCGGATAAGGTTTTTCTTTACAATCTCAAGCTCTTTTACATGACCCACGAGAGGGATCATGATCTCAGGTACAATGCTCATTCCTTCAGCAGTGAGCTCGCACGCAGCCTCAATGATTGCCTGAACCTGCATTTCATATATCTCAGGATAGGTGATTCCCAGACGGCATCCCCGATGACCGAGCATTGGGTTGATTTCATGAAGCATTTCCACTCGTTCAATCACTTTCTTTACCTTATCGATCTTTTTCTGGGAACCTCCACTGGATTCAAGTTCACTGAGTTTTTCAAGCAATTCCTCATGATTTGGAAGGAATTCGTGAAGAGGTGGGTCAAGCAACCGAATTGTGACCGGGTATCCCTCCATTGCGCGGAATATTCCCAGAAAATCGTCCTTTTGCATTGGAAGAAGCTTTAATAGTGCCTCCTTACGCGAGTATTCATCCTCCACAAGGATCATCTCACGGACTACAGGAATTCTGTCCTCCCCGAAGAACATATGTTCGGTCCTGCAAAGTCCGATTCCCTCAGCACCAAAGTCCCTTGCCACTACTGCATCGTGGGGCGTATCGGCATTTGTCCTCACACCTAGCTTTCTGGTTTCATCTGCCCATTCAAGTATTGTTTTTAGTTCACTGCTAACACCTGCAGTTATGAGTTCAACTTTCCCGATTATCACATTGCCTTCAGTACCGTCAATGGATATATAGTCACCCTGCTTTATAGTGTACCCACTGGCACTGAAAACACCTTTTTTCATATTAATGGTGATATCACCACAACCTGCAACACAGGGTTTTCCCATTCCTCTGGCAACAACTGCTGCATGTGATGTCATGCCACCACGTACCGTGAGAATGCCCTCAGCTGCATCCATTCCTCCAATATCCTCAGGAGATGTTTCAGTGCGTACAAGTATTGTCTTTTCTCCCTCTTTTGCCATATCTTCGGCGTCTTCTGCCAAAAACACAACTTTTCCAACGGCTGCTCCGGGTGAAGCAGGAAGACCGGTAGCTATCACTTCTAATGAAGCATCTGGATCTATCATGGGATGTAAGAGTTGGTCTATCTGAGTTGGCTCTATCCGCATCAGAGCCTTCTTCTTATCGATCAGTTTTTCATTAACCATATCAACGGCAATCTTAACAGCTGCAGCAGCAGTTCGTTTGCCAGTCCTTGTCTGGAGCATGTAGAGTTTTCCTTCCTCAATGGTGAATTCGATATCTTGCATATCTATAAAGTGATGCTCCAGTTTTTGGTAGATATCTACTAACTGATCATAAACCTCAGGCATGTTATCTTTCAGAGTATCAATGGGTTGAGGTGTTCTGATACCTGCTACCACATCCTCACCCTGGGCATTGAAAAGGTATTCACCAAAGAAGCGTTTTTCGCCTGTTCCAGGATCTCTGGTAAAAGCAACACCTGTCCCAGACGTTTCACCCATGTTGCCGTAAACCATTGTCTGAATATTCACTGCAGTTCCCCAATCACCTGGAATATTGTTAAGACGTCTGTATGTTATAGCACGCTGATTGTTCCATGATTTGAAAACTGCTTCTATTGACATTCGAAGTTGCTGCATCGGATCCTGTGGGAAATCCTTGCCGCATTTTTTCTTGATAAGAATCTTGAACTTGGCAACCAGGTCCTTGAGGGCATCGACATCAAGTTCATTATCAAGATTAACACCCAATTTTTTTTTCTTGGCATCAATGATGGATTCGAAATTTTCATGTTCGATCCCAAGCACCACATCTCCGAACATGGTAAGGAACCTTCGGTAACTGTCATACGCAAACCGTTCATTTCCAGTTTTTTCTGCAATTCCAACTGTGGATTCGTCATTAAGGCCTAAATTCAGGACTGTATCCATCATCCCTGGCATGGAAACACGAGCTCCTGAACGAACCGATAAAAGAAGCGGGTTTTCATGGTCACCAAAATTCTTACCGTTGACCTTTTCAAGTTTTGCGATTGCTTCGTCAACCTGTTCCAGCAAACCTTCAGGATATTGATTTTCTTTGAGATATAATAAACAGACCTCAGTCGTTATTGTAAATCCTGGTGGAACGGGGATGTCCATGTTAGCCATCTCTGCAAGGTTTGAACCTTTGCCACCAAGCAGACTTTTCATGTTACGATTGCCTTCAGTTTCTTTGTTTCCAAAAAAGTATACGAATTTCTTATCTGGCACCAAATTACCTCCTGGTACAAAATCTAAATACTGATAATGCTAATAAATAATGTAAAATTTGTTGATGCCAAAAGGTCTTATTTCATATTTAAAGTTGTGGATATACTGTCTACATTATTGGATAATATCCAACTAGTGTCATGTCAATCACATAATGTCATTAGGTATGAAATCAATCCCTCCTGTAATTAGACACTTGAAAGATGACATGATACTAGCCTCAAAACCTTGCACTTCTAATTTCAGTAGTACTTTAACTGGAAAGTTATAGTTATTAACCAAATATTTATAACTTATTGTGCATAATTATATTTCATGGCTAAAACAGAACAAATTCCAATC
>JAFGOO010000005.1 GCA_016926455.1 Methanosarcinaceae archaeon
AAATATCTTGGTCGCGATGACACTGGTATGCGTAAGGTTGTCTTGAAGCTTTTTTTAGAAGGAGGTATGTTCACCACGGGTGATGTGTATAAATATCTTCATAAAACTAATTTTGATGTTAGCTACAGGGGAGTATCAGCCATGGTTGGGCTCATGAACACAAGACTTGGTATTCTTAGCATTAATGTGACCGGGGATCATAACATATATTCGCTGAAAGAAGACTATAAGGGGATAGTACAGTCCGTTCTGGAAAACTATTGAATTTCAATTGGTATTCAATCAAATTGATGATATATCTTTCTAGGTATGATTTTTTTCAATTTTTTGGTGATGCTACAAGACCTTGTATGTCTTTAAGGGGGATACTTCCATGCTAAAACGTATTATGCATACATTTTATGGGGGGTATGAACGCCTGCTTACCCAAGAAGTGGCAGTAGCTCCGGTTCCCAGACATGTTGCAATAATTATGGATGGTAACAGACGTTATGCCATAAGGACTGGAAATATGAGTCGTTTTGGTCATGCAAAAGGAGCTGACACCACAGAAAAAGTGATAGACTGGTCGTGGGAGATTGGCGTTGACCATCTTACGATTTATGCATTTTCAACCGAGAACTTCAATAGATCTGCAGATGAGACAGAGACCATTTTTGATCTCATTGGCATTAAATTTGATGAGATGTATGAAGATGACCGCACTCATAAACGCAGGATGAAGATTCGGGTAATTGGAGATACGGCGCAACTGCCTGAATCTCTTCAAAAGACGATTATAAAAATAGAAAATGCAACCTCTGATTATGAAGGATTTTACCTGAACGTTGCAATCGCGTACGGCGGAAAGCAGGATATCGTGCAGGCTGTGCGGGAAATTGCAGGTAAAGTTGAACAAGGTGAGTTATCCTTGGATGAGGTCACAGAAGACACGATATCAAATCATCTTTATCCATCAGGTGGAACAGCCGTTCCAAACGTGGATTTTATTATACGTACTGGCGGAGACGAACGTGTATCGAATTTCCTCTCATGGCAGGCAAATGGGAATGAATGCGCTGCATATTTCTGTGCACCGTTCTGGCCAGAATTCCGTAAGATTGATTTTTTGAGGTCAATTAGGGTGTACCAAGCACGAATGGAAGATCAACAGAGAAGTATGGCTCGTAGGACTGCAAGATTTTTAAGCGCACTTGGTAGAACAGATATCAATGACATACGTAGTCACCAATAGATTCTGATGAATCATTTAATATCCTATTTTGATGAAGACGGTCTGGCAGTTGTTTCAGGAATAGATTAAACTTATGAATAGGAAGGTTATTCTTTAAGTTCAAGTATTGTTTATGTAGAGCTATTTATTGTCACAGTAACCATATATTCCAATATATCAGGAGAAAATCAATGTACCACCTAGAATGCATAGAATGCGGCAAAAAATACCAAAAAACGGATATAGTCTATACCTGTGAGTGCGGCGGGTTGCTTGACGTGATTTATGATTACCTGTCAATCAAGATTGACATGGAAAGGTTGAAAACTGAAACCCCCTCTGTATGGAAATACAGGGAACTTCTCCCAATTGAGCAAGAGCCAGTATCCATAAATGAAGGGGGTACACCACTGTATAAATGCGACCGCCTTGCTGAAAAGATTGGTATCAAAGAGCTTTATGTCAAACATGAGGGAATGAACCCTACAGGCTCGTTCAAGGACCGCGGCATGACCGTAGGCGTATCAAAGGCAATTGAACTTGGCATGAAGACCGTAGCATGCGCATCCACAGGAAATACGTCTGCATCTCTTGCGATCTATGGTGCAAAGGCAGGGATTCCTGCAATAGTACTACTCCCAGAGGGAAAAGTGGCATTGGGTAAAGTTGCACAGGCGTTGATGCATGGCGCCAAGGTACTGAGCATCCGTGGGAACTTTGATGATGCACTGGTACTTGTGCGTAAACTGTGTGATGAAGAGAAGCTATTCTACCTTTTAAACTCGATAAATCCGTATCGTCTAGAAGGGCAGAAAACCATTGGTTTTGAGATCGTAGACCAGCTTGGCTTTAGGGTTCCGGATAGGGTAATCCTGCCTGTAGGAAATGCAGGAAATGTAACAGCGATCTATAAAGGATTCAAAGAATTCATGAAATTGGGAATCACAGACAGTGTACCAAAGATGGTAGGCATCCAGACCGCAGGTTCACCTCCTATCGTTAATGCTATTAAGAGTGGCGCAGATGATATTACTCCGGTACTAAACCCGGAGACGGTTGCAACGGCAATTCGAATCGGAAATCCGGTAAATGCAAGAAAGGCACTTCGTGCCATACGTGAATCGAACGGTACGGCAGAAACTGTGACAGATGAAGAACTCATCCAAGCGCAGAAGGACCTTGCACAGCTTGAAGGAATCGGTGTTGAGCCTGCCAGTGCGACGTCTGTGGCAGGTCTTAAGAAACTTATTGATACAGGTGTTATCGGACGTGACGAAATAGTAGTTTGTATAACCACAGGACATCTCTTGAAGGATCCGGAAGAGGTAATTGACGTCTGTGCAGAACCGATTGTAGTCGATGCCACAATCGAAGCAATTCGGGAATCTGTTTTTTCCGATTAGTTTTAAGCAAAAGATGAATTGGATAAAATTGTAACAATGGATGGGTGTGAATAGTGCAGCAGAATTATAAACCAGATAAGATTGAGAAAAAATGGCAAGAACGGTGGAGCAAGAGCAGGATATTTGAAGTAGACCCTTCTGAAGATGAGAAGTTCTTTATAACGATCCCATACCCATACCTTAACGGAAATCTGCATGCCGGCCATACGAGAACCTTTACCATTGGGGATGTTGTGGCAAGGTACAGGAGGATGCTTGGTTACAATGTCCTTTTTCCAATGGGTTTCCACGTAACAGGTACGCCGATTGTAGGGCTTGCCGAACTAATTCAGAATCGTGATCCTCAGACAATTGATGTGTATTCTAGGTTACACGGCATACCACTGGATGTGCTGGAAACACTGAATACGCCCGAAAATATCGTGGACTATTTCAAAGTGGAATCTGAAAACAACATGCGCTCCATCGGTTATTCTATCGACTGGAGGCGAAAGTTCACTACCACTGATCCACATTACAAAAAATTCATTGAATGGCAGTTCAATCTCCTCTATGATAAAGGATTGATTGTCAAAGGTTCGCATCCTGTGAAATGGTGTCCTAACGATAACAACCCAGTTGAAGACCACGATATACTGTATGGTGAGGGCGCAACAATTGTTGATTATACATTTCTTAAATTCAAATACGATGATGTGGTGCTTCCATGTGCAACCCTTCGACCGGAGACTATCTTCGGGGTTACGAACCTATGGGTGAACCCTGATATCGAACATGTGAAGATAAAGGTCGAAAAGGATGGCAGAGAGGAATTCTGGATCGTAAGCAAAGAGGCCTACGAGAAATTGAAATTCACGGATAGGAAAGTAGAATTTATTGAAAAAGTGCCATCAAGATTGATTATAGGGATCAAGGTCAAAAACCCATTCACAGGGGCTGAAGTGATCACACTGCCAGCGTCTTTCGTAAAGGGTGAGAACGGCAGTGGTATCGTGATGAGTGTCCCTGCCCATGCACCATATGATTATCTGGCGCTTCGTGACCTGTATGACAAAGACTTGAGTGAAATCGGTATTGATGAAGACCTGCGCAAGATTGAGTTTATATCCTTGATCAAGGTTCCAGAATTCGGGGAATATCCGGCAGTTGAGGCAGTTGAGCAGTTCGGTGTTACGGGTCAGGATGATTCGCGTGCAGAAGAAGCTACAAAGGTTGTATACCGGCGGGAATTCCATGGCGGAGTTCTGAAGGAGAATACCGGGAAATATGCAGGTATGGCCGTCTCGAAGATAAAGGGCGTGCTAACACAGGATCTGATCGAAAAGGGAATAGGTGAGGTCTTCTACGAGTTCAGCGAACCTGTGGTCTGCCGCTGCGGTACGCCATGTGTGGTCAATATGGTCCGAGGGCAGTGGTTTTTAAACTACTCTAACTCCGAGTGGAAAGAGAAGGTGTACCACTGTATCGAACAGATGGATATCATACCTGAGGAGTTGAGGGTTGAGTTCAATAATAAGGTGGACTGGCTTAAGGACAAGGCATGCGCCCGTCGAAAAGGGCTGGGTACGAACCTTCCATTTGATAAGGAATGGCTCATTGAGTCTCTTGGAGATTCGACCATCTATATGTCCTATTATATTATGGCAAAGTTTTTTGCAAACGGTATTACGCCTGAGCATCTGACACCAGCACTGTTCGATTATGTATTACTTGGAAAGACCACAGCAGAGGATGCAGCAAAAGATAGCGGTGTTCCAGTTGTAACCATAAAACAGATGAGAAGTGATTTTGAATACTGGTATCCTGTTGATCTCAGATCGTCTGGCAAGGACTTGATTCCAAACCATCTGCTTTTCTTTTTGTTCCATCATGTGGCAATATTCGAGGAGGACAAATGGCCGCATGCAATTGCAATTAACGGTTTTGTGTCCCTTGAAGGCGAGAAGATGAGCAAATCAAAGGGTCCGCTTCTTACGCTTAAGGACGCTGTGGAAAGCTACGGTGCTGATATTTCACGGTTGTATATCCTTTCAAGTGCTGAACAGACCCAGGACGCAGACTGGAGAAACAGTGGTATCGAAGCTGCCAGAAAACAGATGGATAGGTTATACGGGCTTGCAGTTGAAATTCTAAAGTCCGAAGCATCCTTAGGCATGAGCGAGGAACTAAAATTAATTGATAGGTGGATTCTCAGCAAGTTGCAGCATCGCATTCGAGAGACGAATGATGCCCTAAAATCGATCCAGACTCGGCATGCACTCCAGAATTCGTTTTTCCTGCTCTATAATGACGTGAAATGGTATCAGAGAAGGGGAGGAAGTGCGTTGCTTTATGACATAATGGACACATGGGTGCGGCTGCTTTCACCGTTCACTCCTCACCTGTGTGAGGAGATATGGGAAACCATGGGGCACGAAGAAGGTGATTTTGTATCTTTTGCAGCATATCCAGTTTATGACGAAAGTCTTGTTGACATGACCGCTGAGTTTGCAGAGGAACTGGTAAGCAACACCCTTGCCGATATAGAGGAGATTATAAGAGTAACAAAAATGTCCCCGAAGAAGGTGATTCTTTACACATCACCAACTTGGAAGGCAGAGGCATTCAGGGTTGCACTTTTGATGCACAAGGAAGGGAGATTGGATGTTGGAACCCTTATCAAGTCAGTTATGGCAGGACAGGATATAAAACGACACGGGAAGGAAGTGCAAGCATTTGTAAATAAACTGATTCCTGACATTAATTCCATGAACACTGAAAAGATTGAGATGCTCGCAGATTTCGACCTGAATGAGGAAGCAATACTCAAAGAAGCATCTAAGTTCCTGACGGTTGAGATCGGATGTCCGGTGAAAGTCTACAATGCAGATACACCCCAGTACGACCCAGAAAAGAAATCAAGATTTGCGGTCCCATTGCGTCCTGCTATTTATCTTGAAAAGTGATTTATTGGCAAGAGCTTATCAAGTTATAGCAAAGAAACCACCGTTTTCAAACAATAGTTGAATCCCGTGACTGCTCCCACGACTAAAGTTCGTGGGCTTCTACGGATTTAATACCGACAAATTGCAATCCCAATCTGAGAATGTTGATAGTTGCATTGTGGTCCCTGTCCATAACAAGACCACAGCTACTACATTCATGTGTTCTGTATGCTAATATCTTTTCAACGAGCAGACTACATATTGATTATATTGATGAAGTAGTTTATTCAATGTGTATTTAGATAACGTTTTTCCTGATTCTTCATACGCTTTCTTTCGTTCTGCAAGTGTCCGGTTATACACCTGATTGAATAACTCCAAGCACCGCTCCATCTTTTTTCTCTGGGTTTTGTTAGGGTATATACGGAACTTGTATGTCTTACGCATAATTTGCTTGAGAGTATTTTGCTCATTTTTAGTGTCAACTAAAAGACGGAATAAGAGTCATCCCATGTCTAAAGAACATGGGCTTTTTCTACCCCTGCACCCGGCCATTCGTAAAATGTCTGTAGTCATATATCTCTCACATAAAATAATATGCAGCATTGTTACCCGTTGGGTCTTGTAACGAATACAATTCTATAGCAGTACATGTAAAGCCGACTGAGTTATAAATGGAAAGCACTAGGTCAGGAACTTCCCGATTTAAGGCATGTGGATAATCCAGTGGGTATTCTTTAAAGCAGGGATCCAGCCTATTTATAAAGTGGAAGTTCACAATGTGTACAACTTGCATAGTTATCGCATCCATCCTCTTTAGATATTTAATCGAGTAGTTGTTCTTTGGGGAGAACTTATTAATCCAATTAGGGACTATATAATTCTGGAGGTTATTTGCCATGATAAGTGGATGCGGATTTGCATGCGACGAGTGTATACTCCTCAAAGAAAATATATGTTCCGGTTGTTCTCCAGATATTGAACTTGCTCGTGAATGCGAAATCATGATGTGTCTTGAAGAAAATCAGCTTGATAACTGTTTGCATTGTAGACCACGGCTCAGTTGTGAGAAGTACACAAGAGCGCTCAAGAATTGTCCGCTTCGTGTTTCAATCGTCGGACACTAAATCGATAATTTCGTCTGTTTGGTCTTTGCTATAAGACCATCGGTATCAACTACATCTTTCAGTATACTAAACAGGACATTGATGGCTACTTGAATGAACTGTTCATTGTTATGCGTAATCTCGTATGCAGGGTCAGATGGCGGAATTTTGATTTTAGTTACGTCCATACGGTACTCTTTTAGATCTATATCTAAATATTCCCGAACCATACTATTATTTTTTTCAAGACATTTTTTGATATATTTTTGATTAAGCCCTATCATTGTTAGCTCATGTTTAAAACAGGGTCTTTTAAGCAGTGTCGAGATTATATATACTGCAACAGGCAACCGAATATCGGGTTCAAGAGGTTTTAGATGGCTACTTATTAATGAATATATGTCCCCAAATGCTTCCTCGTCGGTTTCTGTCCGGCTATAGACCTTGGCTGGCGGAATCTCAATCTCATTGATCTTTTTCATATCACGAAGTGCACGAAGATATCCGGTTAGGACCAAGCGGTGTTCATTGAATCCTTCAGTTTTTAACTCGCGTGTGATGCCACTGATTGATAATTGCCGGTCTTCTAATATTTCGTTAATCTTAACATAGAGATCTTCTGACATTCTATCGATATCAAGATTGATAACAAACTTGGATAAACTTATCGGTTATAGAACATTAAATTTTAAAATTAATGTTGGAAAGATTGGTCAATTCTACTTCCAATATTCATGAACCAACTTTGGACAGCACGAACTGACATTATATGCCAGAACATCCCCAAATTCGGTCAGAGTTTCATGTACATCATTTACCATCCCATCTGTCGGAAACGCAAACACGGTATCTCCAAGCATTGCCTGTGAAGCCATTCCTCCAGCAGCTTTCACTGCCTCAATCACATCCAATGCACGGCTGCTCAAGAGTCCGGAATCTACTGCAAAATCTCTCGACAATTCCATAAAGTTTTTAAGTGATGGTTTTTTGAGCAGTTCTTTAAGTGCTAATCTACCAGCTGAATTTATCTGTTTGAACATGTGCCTATCTTCGAGTATGGACTTTGTAGGGATTTCTCCAAGTACAATGCAGAAAAACTTATACTCCCCAGCAGAAATACGGTCCACTTTGCCATATTCAGGAGCACCTGGATGTTTTCGTATTACAATACCGCCGTGTGACTGTGCTGTAACGTCCCCTAGTCCGCTCATGTTTGTGACCTCTGCAATATGTGCGGTTTCAGCCAACTGGTTTGCAGTAAGATCAAGAGAAAGTGCTTGGTTTAGTGCATACGCAGTACTCAAAGCACCCGCCCCAGATGCCCCGAAGCCGCATCCTACAGGTATGTTTGTTACGCTTTCAGCCATAATCGGAATATCGGTGAGCATCTTTACTACAGTGTGTGTGGTTGTGGCTTCGGTCTCTAAGCCGTTCAATGTGACTATGTTCCTATCTCCCGTTCCAGAGGGTTTCACAGTGGTCTCAACACCTTCATTCAAAACGATGCCGCATCCAGTAGAACCCTTGAGGCGTGGGTCATTATTTTCGTGGATTTCAAAAAATCCAGTAATATGAGCGGGTGCAAATGCTTTTCCTGTGTCAATCAAATATTTTAATATTTAAGAAACCCCCTCTGCCCGGAGAACTTCAGCCAACTCATCAAGTAATAATGATGCGATTAACCTTTTGGTGCCGCTGATGTGGAGTATTTTTGGTTTACATTTGCCAATTAAATGCACTTCGTTTTGGTCTGTACCAATCCCTCCTTCAATAACATCGTTTGCGACTATCAGGTCAAGATTTGATTCGTGAAGTGTATCATGTGCCCGTTTTAGAAGTTCATCTAGTGTAACGCCTGTCTCAGCCTTAAACCCAACTATCACCAGTTTGGGGTGTGCCCCACGGGCTTCATTTATGAGTTTTCTTGTGGGTCGCAAGGTAAGGGATAAGATTTTTCCGGATTTTATCTTGTCTTTTATGGAATCGAGGGTATAGTCAGAGATCGCTGCCGCACTGATAAGCGCATCATAACCTTTACTAAGTTCAAGGAGTACTGCATCAATCATTTGATCAGCAGTCTCGACGAATATTTCATTTATGCCCGGGATGCTCAGATGGTTTCTGTGAACAAGGGTAACTTCCGAGCCTCGTCTGTAGGCTTCAAGCGCAAGTTCGATTCCGGTTTTCCCGGATGCGCGGTTGGTAAGTATCCGGATAGGGTCAATGGGTTCTGCAGTTGCACCGCTTGTGATTAGGATACGCTTGCCTGCAAACTCGCCGTTTCCGAGTGCACGTTCTACATTTAAAAGAATAACATCGTTTGAAGCGATCTTTGCAATCCCCTCTTCAAGATATGGGTCAATGAAACAAATTCCCCATGACTTTAATTTCTCGATATTTTTAGTTACTCCCGGGTGGTTGTACATGGATTGGTGCATCGCAGGAACGATAATTACAGGGATATTTGAACCAATTGCCGTTGTCGCGAATGTCGTTACAGGTGTGTCATCGATACCATTTGCGATCTTTCCAATCGTGTTTGCAGTTGCCGGTGCAATCAGGAGCAGATTTGCAAGCCCTTTAAGTCCACAAAATTCCACATGCTCAACCTTTCCTGTTAGTTCTCTGATTACATCGTGCCCTGTTGAATAATGAAGTGCATCGGAATGGATTATACGCTCTGCTGCGCTGGTGGTCACTGCATGAACATCTGCACCGTTTCGTATCAACTCCCTCACAAGCTCGACAACGCGGACGGCTGCAATACTGCCTGTAACTGCAAGAACTATTGTTTTGTCCTTGAGTGATGCACTCTTTTGTCCGTGTATCAAGAGGGTGGGGTGTGAACAGGAATCTGTCATTGCCCTTTGTTGTGTATTCTAACAATAAGTAGATTACCATGCCTTCACGTCTAGGTCAGGCAAGTTTTGAAAAAAATAAATATTAATTCAACAGGATTAGTTTATACAGTTGGAGTGCCACCGTTTTCAAACGGTGGATGAATCACGTTTCCTATTTTTATTTTGTATACTTCGGAAATGGAATAAGCCATAAGTGCCTATAGATGCAAAACATGTTAATTAACCAAATTTTTATAACTTATTGTGCATAATTATATTTCATGGCTAAAACAGAACAAATTCCAATC
>JAFGOO010000136.1 GCA_016926455.1 Methanosarcinaceae archaeon
CCAGTGGGTTATGACCTGCCTGTTGGCCCAGGCATAATTGGCAGCACATGCCATTGCTTTGAAGTAGTTCTGTGCTTCATCGGACTGAGCAGGTGCACATGCAAGCTGCCTATCAGGAAGGTCTATTCCATATTTCTTCACTGCCTGTGAAAGCACTCGCAAGTGGTCGGTGCATATCTGGTGCCCGGCCCCACGGGAGCCACAGTGGATCATCACAGTCACTTGTCCTTCTTCAAGACCAAAAGCTTTGGCAACACCGGGATCAAATATCTTATCCACATACTGGACCTCAAGGAAATGGTTACCGCTTCCAAGTGTCCCTAACTGGGGTTTTCCGCGTTTTCGTGCCTTATCGCTTACCTGGGATGAATCTGCACCCGGGATAGACCCGCTCCCTTCGCAGTGTTCGATGTCTCCCTTCACTCCATAGCCCGCTTCAACCGCCCAGCGGGAGCCGTGCATGAAAGCATCGTCCAGCTCGCGGTCAGATGCACGGATTCGGCTCTTTGAACCGACACCCGACGGGACATCACGGAACAGGTTCTCCACCAGTTCTTTAATATTTGGGCGGACATCCTCTTCACGCAGGTTCGTTCGGATAAGACGAACGCCGCAGTTTATATCGAACCCGACCCCACCCGGACTGATGACACCTTCCTCTTTATCGAATGCAGCAACACCCCCGATTGGAAACCCATAGCCAACATGTGCATCAGGCATTGCTAGGGAATATTTTTGGATGCCTGGGAGGGTTGCAACATTTGCGATCTGTTCTATCGCTTCCTTCTCAAGTTGGTGGAGCAGTGTCTCTGAAACAAAGATGCGTCCGGGTACTCTCATACCGGCTTTGTAATTATCAGGTACTTCCCATGTGTTATCATCGATCTTTGAAAGCATTTCATAATTCTGTTCGTCTGTCATTTTAAATTTCTCCCACCCATCCCATTTATTATTCTTAACTATCGCTTGATGGATATTATTCTGTCAATACGTATGAATATTGGGTTTAATATTGGACTATGAGAAGAATTCACTATGTATCCACAACCACCTGCACAACCCAGCCGATAGGTATCTCTTTTATATTCAATTCATTATATGTCACTGCCTTTACCTCGGTATTGAACTCATGACGTTCAAGGTCGATGGGCTCGCCGGAGGCACTCCCTGAAAGTGAATATTCACCACTGTGTTCTTTAACCATCTCAACCACAAACTTTCCGAATACCACCTGCTCCACATCAAATAGGTACAAAAGTTCCGACAGCCAGTCTACAAGCAACCCCTCCATGTCTGCTGATGTGACCTCTATTTTTTTTGATATCACTTCCCTGACGTGGTCCGTTGCAATCATCACGTTGAACATTGCAAGAGCTGCGTTTTCAAATGCTTCTTCAATTGTCCTTCCATATGCCCTGAATTTTGCGTCTGCTGTGTGCTCGAGGTATTCGAATCTAGTGGCATCTGGCATGTTGTATAATTGGTTTTGTGGTACATTAAGTTAGCTACCTCTTATTGTATGGTAATAGTGTACCTCTTTTACAGGTATATTTTGTACTACAATTTATTCCATATATGGAAAATTCTCTGAAATGCTGTGATGTGGCTTCCGATAGCAATAACTATCATAAGCCACCCAAGAGCCGAGAATCCTCCTATCTGTAGGGGATATACAAAATAGATGATGGATGCTAGGATTATAAAGACAAGTCTATCGGCCCTGCCCATTATACCGCCGTAGTATCTTCCAATTTCCATTGCCTGAGCCTGTGTGCCAAGATAGCTGGTGATCAGGACGCCCACGATTGCGAGGGTTCCTATCTGCCATAGGACATGCCCTCCGAGGAATATCCCACAGATGATGAATATATCTGAATAGCGGTCGATCACATGGTCTAAGAAATCGCCTTTGTTGCCTGCGATATTAAGGTATCTTGCCATTGCACCGTCCAGTGCATCCAGAAATGAGTTCAGGAACACAAAGAATCCGGCGGCAAGTACCAACCGGTTTTCGTTCAGTGAGTAATAGAAACAGATTCCTGCCATCGCAGCAAAAACGAGGGAGGCTACTGAAATCATATTTGGTGATATACCTGCATTTGCGACTACTTTTGCAATGGGCTCAATGAACTTTGATGCAAATGGTCGTAAGGAGTTAAAGGTCATGGGTTTATTAACATATGGTTAGTTTGATTTAATGTTTTTGCCGATTACACTCTTGATATTCCTTTGATTTTGGATATCATTTTAGTGCAATATCGCAGAGGTACTTAATCTTGCATGAGTGTTCAATCTGGGTTGTTACCACGTATGCTTCTTCAAGTATCTTTCCCACAGCAAAGGTACCGTGGCTGTAGACGATTGTACCTTTGTGTTCGGACAATGCCCGAGCAGTGTTCTGTGCAAGTTCTGGTGTTCCTATGCCGCCCCTGACGATTGGTATTTCATGTAGGAAATACAGTCCTTCACTGTCGATGGGGATTATGGTGTCCGAGTCGACGAGAAGTGACTGTGTCACAGAAAAAGGGCAGTGCGCATGGATGATGGCAAGGGCAGACGTGTTTTTGTAAATGGCACGGTGGACAACGGTTTCTGAGGATGCAATGATGTCAAGCCCTGATGTGCCTTCCAGTTTCACCTCGACAATGCTGTTCTCAGTGATGTCATCAAGGGCGCATCCGCTTCTTGTTATCAGCACCCTGCTGCCTATGCGCACACTGATGTTGCCGAAGTGGGATTCTACAAGCCCGTGATCAACGAGCTTTTTTCCGAATTTTGCAATTTGTCGCCACATGGTAATTCTATATTACTGTAAATATGCCATAAGATTTATTTGCTATGATTGTATGTAAGAAGAAGCATCCTGTGGGATGTGTGCCTCGGTGGCTCAGCCCGGCAGAGCGAGTGACTTGTAATCACTAGGTCGCGTGTTCAAATCACGCCCGGGGCTTCTTATAAATTTTTTAAAGCCGTCAATTTATTGTGACTGCACCCACGACTAAAGTTTATGGGCTTTCTCTACCCCTACGCCCCGTCATTTATAAGTCTGAATCAAAGAGATATTTAAACACGTTTATATTTTTTGCACTATTCAATTCCTCTTTGGGCTACTTTCAGGCATCATTGTCACTGTTACACCAGAACTCGGCATATACCGGATAATGATCTGATACGTTGGTGGTGAGTTCTTCTGTAAGCCCGTATTCAAGATCGTACCTGAAGACACCGTACTCTCCGCACAGGTCTGTTGTGTCGGTTAGAATTATGCGGTCGTAGGTGTAGTTAGTGGATTTTGTGGTGGTGTCTACTGTGTTGTCTATGAGCCAGTGGTAGGCATCGAGGTCTGATATTGATTCCTCGTCAAAATATGTGCCGTCTGCATTGAGGTCTCCCATGATAATGAAGTCCTGCTCGGTTGGATACAGTTTCTGGGCGTATAAGAGCACCTCATCCAGTGCGTTGATCTCTTCGGTAGCTTCGTCAGGGTCAGTGTGAACGGTGATGAAAACTGCATCGAAATTACCGTTTAGTGCCCTAAAAGACCCAATGTATGGCTGCCTGTGGAAGGGGTCTGTTCCGTAGGGTTCGAGATATGTATGCACTTCGCCTGTAGGTTGGACGGTCTGTGTGTTGTAGACGTATGCGTACTGTTCCTTGCTACTGGTGCGACCGAGGCATTCGCTTACCACGTAATTGTACTGTGAGCCGTCTGCATTGATACCGGTGACAAGTGCAGGAAGTGCGGTCTGCGAACTATCACGGATCTCCTGTATTGCGATGATGTCATAGCATTTTATGATATCTGCAAGAATTGCCATGACCTCTGGCTTACCGGCTTTGGACTGCCCGAATACCTGTATGTTGAAGGCACCGATGCGAAGCGTTTCACAGTTATCGGTTCGGACAATCCCTACCTGCGTGGGAGCCGGAGTTTCAGAAAGCTTAGTTTCAGTTCCCGATTCTAAGGGGTAATCAAACGGTTCGATAAAACCCGCAGTTACCAGAGTTGCGAGAACCAACAATAGGATTCCTGTTTTTTTAGACATGTCCGTTTTCCACCTGAATGTATTTATACAATAGCCATCGATTTTGATGATATTATGTTAGTGGCTTTTATTTAATGTTTTTTAGGGTTTGCTTGAAGTTATTGATATTAAGAGTCTGACGTACTCCCACGACTAAAGTTCTTGGGGGTTCTATGGATAGCTGCTTTCAAGCCATTGCCACTTTAGAGACATCAGTTTTCCTTTTCATCACATCACTTTCTGTACTAAATCGAACTATGTTTGGAGATAATGCAATATTGAAACGTCTGCATCTTCAACGTGTCCGCAATCAGGACACTCAAAGTTTTTATCATTCCTGTTCCCTATATAACCGCACCTACTACATGTTTGGGAAGTGTATTTTGGGTCGATATAAGCGATAGGTACTCCAGGCAACTTAGACTTATATTCTATCATCTTTTGTAGCTGATAGAAAAACCAACTGTTCAAAGAGTATTGGAATTGTCTGGAATGTTTTTTGTTGTTCCGTATGCCTTTTAGTTCTTCATACATCATATTTATGACATATATATATGTTTTTGATTAACTAAA
>JAFGOO010000013.1 GCA_016926455.1 Methanosarcinaceae archaeon
GAAGGCTAATGGCCCTGGGTAACAATCCAGTTTAGTAAACGGTAGTCCCAAAGAACTAGCTCCTTTTTCATCCTTTTGGGCGATTTATTTTGTAATGAAATAGTGATAATCTCATAGTATGATAAAGTGATTTTTTTAATAAAGGAGAGAATTATGAAGAATCATACAATAAGTTTTTCAAATGTCTTAGGCGGTAATGCACACCGGCCCCGAATGATTTGGAGTTTTATTGGTGCATTCCTTACAGCTGCGATACTATTGACCGTCTTTTTGGTCGGATGCGGGAATTGGGATGAAGGAAGCATTATAGGTCCGACAGATGCCCTTTTACCGACAGTGAGTGCCACAGAACCCATGAACCATGCCACGAACGTACCGATTAATAAAAAGATTGCTCTGACTTTTAGTGAGGAGATGGATCCCTTAACGATCACAAAAACAACCTTCACCTTAAAGCAGGGGACAACGCTGGTACAAATCACAGTAAACTATGTTGGCTTAGTTGCGACTATGACACCGTCAGCCGATCTGGCCGCCAACACTACTTATACTGCCACGATCAGCACCGAAGCCGAAGATCTTGCAGGCAATGAGTTGGCAAATGAATACAAATGGATCTTTACTACCGGCTCTTCCTCAGACAACACGCCACCGACACTGAGTTCTGTAGAACCTGCGACTAATGCCACGAACGTACCGATTAATAAAAAGATTGCCGCAACCTTCAGCGAAGCGATGGATCCATCGACGATCACCAAAACAACTGTTACGTTGAAGCGGGGAACAAAACCGGTATCAGGTACAGTAAGCTATGTTGGTTTAGTTATGACTTTTACACCAGCAGATAAATTTGCCACTAATACTGAATATACTGTTACAATTAGCACCGGAGTAATGGATCTTGCCGGCAATGCAATGTCAAATAATTTCGTATGGAGTTTTATTACGGGCACTACTTTGGATATCACTCCACCCACTGTGCTATCCACAGAACCGTTGGATGATGCTACAGGTGTAGATCTTAACAAGAAGATTATCGCGATCTTCAGTAAGGCGATGAATCCATTGACGATAAATACTGCAACTGTTTTGGTGACGGATGTGACGGGAGTGGTAAACTATGATAAAATGACTAAAACCGTGACATTTACACCGTCAGAAAATCTTGCTTCAGGTACAATCTACACAGTAACAGTTTCAAACGATGTGGAAGATCTGGCAGGAAACAAGATGTTGAATGACTTCACCTGGAACTTCTCGACAGTCACATCGACAGGTCCAGCACCGGTACCCCTCGGAACAGCAGGAAGATTCGTGATTCTGTCTAACTCGGCAATCACAAATATTGCAACTTCTTCGATTACCGGAGATGTTGGTATAAGCCCTGGGGCAAGGATTGATATAACCGGATTACTGGATGGGGATGGACAAGTGGTAGCCGGATATGCAATATACGCATCCAGTGATGGAGCGACTGTTGCCGATATGTTAACCACTGCAAAAGCCGATGCGGAACGTGCCTATCAATTCGCAATTACAACCGCTGGAACTCCAACACCAATATCTGGAAATATCAACGGGCTTACCCTTATTCCTGGTCTCTACGAATCAGGAACTTCAATTGAGATATCCTCCGGAGGTTTCCTTTACTTAGATGCTCAGGGTGACGAAAATGCAGTCTTCATTATTCGAAGCGCAAACACGATCACCACGGAATCCACAAGTGAAGTTGTCTTAACAGGCAGTGCCAAGGCCAAGAACATTTATTGGGTTGCCGGGAGTGCGATAACTCTTGGTACGGATTCTAGAATGAAGGGTACTTTAATAGCTTCAACTTCTATTTCGCTGTTGAGCCATGCGAGGCTGGACGGAAGAGCGTTGATACAGAGCGCATCTGCCGGACAGGTTTCACTTGATCAAAATATCATTGTAAAGCCATAAGGCAGGTAATAGTTAAAAGAGACAGAAAATTCGTCCTGTCTCTCCGAATTTGAATGAGTAAAAAAAACATTGGCAAAAGGAATAATAAAAATGAAAACAAAATATTCAACATTCATTATGATTACAATGGTTGTTCTATTAACGACTGGCATGTTTGTGTTTGCGTCTGAGACAAAAAGCCGAAGTGACGAAGTCCAACTCAGGAGAAGAATAGGAGCTTTTGAAGTGACCCCGTTTGTGGGTTATAATTTTTTTGAGCATCATCAGAATCTGCAATCGTCTTTTATCTATGGTGGACATATTGCTTGTGTTTATTCGAATTATTTTAATCTTGAAGCCACCATGGCTTTTATCAATACCCGGATTAATAACGAATTATTGAGCATTGCACAGGAAGGGCAGTTTATAAGTCCCATTGATCAAGTGGACATAATGTTTTACCATGTTGATGGGGTCTTTCATCTCAAGCAAATGGGCAAATTTACTCCTTTCGTTCTTGTCGGTATTGGTGGTGCCAGATATACTCCAGAGATATCGACTCGGGATCTTACGACTATAAACTATGGTCTGGGAATGAAATACTGGATTAACAATCATATCGCATTCAGATTTGATCTGGGAAATAATTGGGCAACTGAGATTTTTGCTGACCCTCTCAAAGATCAACATGGCTTTGTTAATGTTAATGCTACTTTAGGAATCACCTTTGCGTTAGGTGGTAAGCTAAAGCCCCTACAAGCCTCTTATAAGACTGCGGTCGTAGCGATACCTGTTAAAGTGCCCTATGTGACTCTATCAGATCCATCGAATTCTTCCATAGATGTGCCTATTCACAAGAGATTGCGTGTTGCGTTCAGTGAACCGATGGATCCTGCGACAATCAACTCAGAAACATTTTGCGTATATCATGAAAGAAAGAATATTCCAGGTAAAGTGGTCGTTCTCACCAACACAACTGCGAGTTTTACCCAGAAAGAAAATTTTGCTACCAGTACTGAGTATACTGCAAGAATTTCCACGGGAGCCAAGAATCTTAGAGGCGTACCACTGGAAACCAACTATATATGGAGCTTTATAACAGCCCCAGTGTCGGAGACAAAAATTGTCCCAATATTCATTGATAAATTTATCATGTTCGAAGATGTTTATTTTGAAATTGACAAGGCGATTCTTACCAAAAAAGGTGAGAAAATACTCTTACAGAACATCCAGATTCTGGAAGATCACCCTGAACTTAAAATCCGGATTGCCGGATTTGCCTCTGCTTCCGGTACCGATGAACACAACCAGGACTTGAGCGACAGAAGAGCGAATACGATCATGGCCTACATTCTCGATAAAGGATTTGTTACGCCCGATCGGCTTGATGTCATTGGATACGGTGAGACCAGACCGGCTATTTACGAACCAATACCCACGGATGTCGAATCGAAAGCCGCAAAAGCCAATATGAAAGTTCTTTTTGAAGTCATCGTGAGATAGGACAATAGTACGATAGTACGTCATCATGTTATTTTCATAAAAGAAAAATTAACAATGACAGATTTTATGATGGAGGATAAGAGACTATTTTATTGTGTATAATTGCCGTAATACTATTGATTCTATAAATTTTTAGTTTGGTAAACAGTATAATGTTCAGAGAATTTATTCGTCTCCTGCTGGTGGTTGCCATTATAGCGATGCTGATCAGAATCATTCAGGGACGATGCGTGCCATAAGAAGTCGAAAAAAAAAATAGGCAATTCAATGAGATTAAAAACAGTAATTGCCATCGCGCTGATCACGCTGGGTATCGTAGTGATCACTTACTCGGACATTACTTTCAAGACAAGAGTTAAGCCTATCGATGTACCGGAAGTGCATAGCGAGACTAATAGAAGGCATATTATTCATCCAATGACCAAAGTGGTAGTACTGGTCGGCGGTATTGGATTGTTCGTTGTGTACACCAAGAAAAAATGAAAGAAAACTATATAAAATCTGGATTGCAGAGCGGTTAAAGCATTTAGTTACAATAATCTGATAATCACAAAATATCAATAAAATTACAGCATTTGCCGGTCATCTATATCGTCTGGTCACATTTTGGTCACTTATAACTGTAAGTGTCTGCTAATCCTGTTTGTCCGGCGGAATGAAATGTTGCCAGATGAAGGCGGGCCACACGCCACATTCTTGCCTCGGATTTCTGGGCTATTTAGTATTGCCCCCATCTTGCATCTTTTCAATTAGTGTATGATTACATACGCCAGTTGTACTTGTATAAACGAAATCCTATATTCGCCATTGAAAAGTCTGAAGTGCTTTAACGATTTACAAATAAATGGTTTTTTTTCAATTTTCTATTATATTATTTTCATATTTATCTGTTTGATCTTTGATGCACATTTTATTTTACTATTAAACAATACCGAGAATATGCATGGCAAAAATTAAAATCTTACTGATCGAAGATAACCGGCTTCTAAGGGAAGGTATTACAGCCTTGTTTAATGATCATGGAGATTTTAAAGTC
>JAFGOO010000014.1 GCA_016926455.1 Methanosarcinaceae archaeon
AACAAAATTTAAGTACTTATTAGACAAAACACAATCATCCCCTTTGTGTTTTTGCTGGTAAGTAATACAGAGGGCATTTATCCTTTTAAAATATTATGTGAAAATCAAAATAGCAAATAGGTTTTCTACAGAGCCTACTTTTTCATTAATTCATAAAATTCCCTGATAACTCCATTGCCACCATTTTCTTTAGCAATTGCAGTACATATTTTTTTAACATTATCGACTGCATTATTTGGACAATATGAAAAACCAACCATTTCTAAAACTGGTATGTCATTTACATCATCACCAATATAGGCTATTTCAGAATAATCCAAACCATATTTATTTTTTAATGATTCCAATACGAAAGTTTTATCATCAATACCTTGAAAAACATTATCAATTTTCAACTTTTTTGCCCGTTGCTCTACAATCTTTGTATTCTCTTTAGTGATGATGGCAATTTTCATGCCATATTCTTTTAAGAGTTCTATAGCCATTCCATCGCGTGTATTGAATTTTTTAAGTTCATCACCTTTTTGAGAGTAATACATGCCACAATCAGTCATGACTCCATCGACATCGGTTATTAATAATTTTATTTTTTTGAGATTTTGTCGAAATGATTGAGCCGATTTTTTATGATTAATTAATAGTTGTTCAACTATTATCCAATCAGATGGTTCATCAAGTTCAAAATATGTATCTTCAGCCATTTTGTGATACACTATATTTCCAGATACTCTACATTTTGTTTTTTCTAATGCTTCTTTTGATGTTATGTAAAATGAACCGTTCTCTACAAGATATCCATCAAAATCTTGTCGTCTTGGTCTTTGTAGGGGCTCATAGTTTAAAGGTATTACAAATCCATCTGTGTGTTCACGCCAGATAAAACGTTTTTGCTCTACCAACGATATGAGTGAATCTGCTTTTTTTTGCTCATATATTTCAATCGCTTGGTTTAAGTCATCGGACAGTAACAAGGGAGATGTTGCTTGTATTAGAATAAGATTTTTAAAATCATGTTCTCTGGAAAACTCAAGCATCACTGATTCTGTACTTGCGATATCTGTTGCAGTATCGGAGTTTCGTTCTATTACTTTAAAACGTTTATTTACAATCTTTTCAGCAACATTTCTTATTTCAACTGAATCAGTTGAAAGATAAACTTGACCAATCATACTACAAGCCAAAGCAGCTTCAATTGTCCAAAAAATCAACGGTTTTCCTGCAATATAATTTATGTTCTTTAGAGGTATACTTTTACTGCCACCGCGTGCTGGAATTAAAGCAACATATTTATCCATCAGCATATCCTCTTCAATTTATTCCGTTGAACTTTTTCGATATCTAAAATATCTTTATCTTTGTAAGTCAATGCTTTTGAAACATTTCTTAAATCTCGTGTAAGCTTTCGAATTCCATTAGGTTCAAGGCTTGCTGCGTGGTCTGTTCCCTTCCATGTTCGATCTAATGTAAAATGTCGCTCAAAATAATGGGCACCGTAGGCGAGTGCTGCAATATCAGCAGCAATTCCAAGGTGATGTCCTGAAAACCCAATATCATTCACTCGATTTGCAAATGTTTTTTTGAGCCTTATAATCTCTTTTAAGCATATATCATCAAAAGGTACTGGATACCCAGAAGTGCAACCGTAAACAATTAAATCTTTAGATCTTTGTCTTTCTTCAAAAAAGCGCACAATCTTTTCTTCTTCTTTTTTTGTAGTCATACCAAATGATATATGAATTTTTCCTTCATATTCCTTGCAAAGGAAATCCAGCATATCAAAGTTAAGATTACATGCCGATGGGATTTTTATAAGTTCAGGGTTTAATGAAGTAATCTCTTTTGTAGAAGTCATATCCCATACAGAAGACGAATACACAACATCCCATTCCTCACACCACTTTTTAAGCTGCCTGTGCTGTTCGAGGTCGAATTCCAAAAACTCTCTATGCTCACCATAAGTCTTACCGTATGAATTAGATGGAACAGGATGCGATGAATTATATTCTACAGGTGTCAGTAACTCTTTTGGATTTCTTTTTTGAAATTTTACTACATCTACATTACAAAATTGAGCAGCGATTTTAATCATATCGTGTGCGATTTTCATATCACCTTTATGATTGCAACCGATTTCAGCTATAATTTGTATGTGTTTCATTCATAATCATCTCGATTTTTTCTATAGAGCATTTTATTAACGCTTAAGCCCTTATTTAAAGTATTGAATAGAATTCTCTTATTTCTTTCAATTCATGTATTTTTCTTATTTATTACTTGTTTTTTAGATAGCTTCAGCTATCCTAAATAGTTACTTTGCTTTTTAGTGTCCTTCTCTGGTAGAAGTTAAAGCAAAAAGTTGTCATCAACATCTTACATCCAATCTTTTCCCTCTCAGTACTTCTCTGATTATATCTGTATCTTGCTTTTCTACCATTGATGAAGACAAAATCAGGTTTGATTTTTTTATCTTTCTAGTAGAGAGGATGGGCGGAGGAGAAAAAAGAGGTCAAATCAGATAATTGGGGGACTTACAATTTTTTTGTTAATGACTATAATTGCTATTTGGATTCTCAAGCATTTGATTAATTAATTTAACAACCCTCATTGATGCATTTCCATCTTGTTTATATGTTTGCTCGTAAACAAATTTTTCCCTATTCTTTGAAAGTTCCTTTCGCACATTTTTATCATATAATACTGATTCAATAGCCGGTAATAACTCTTGTTCATCATAGACGCCTATTGCGGCTCCACTTTTAGCATACGGCATCCTGTCACTCTCACCTGTTAAATTGATCGTAATTACTGGTTTATCCAAAATCATGGCTTCTAATGCGGTCGTTGAAAACTCAGTTAGAATCACATTACTAATATTTAATATTTCGTATAAATTGGCTTCCTTTGTGATTTTTACATTTTCAACATTGAATTCAGTGCATATTTTGTCTATAATTTTTTTTCTTGTAGATAATACCTCAGCCGGATGAAGCTTAATTACGAGTTGCTTATCGGTCATATTTTTCATTGTACCAATAACGCATCGGTATAATTTCATCATATTTTCAATTGGATGTGGTTGAGTTGTTAGGACAATAACATCTAAATCACGTTTGATGGATAGCTGACGATAGATATTATCATTAAAATTCAGCTTTTTATCATATAATAAGTCATATTTTGGTTGCCCTGTTAATATTATTTTAGTCGGATCCTCCCCGTATTTGAGTAATACATTTTTTGTATAATCACCTGATGCTGCAATCTTAGTTGCTGGCATATCGCCACTAAACGGATGTTCTGATACTAGACCATGTTCAACATATAATGTTGGAATATTCAAAGCATTTCCAACACATACAGCCGTTTTTCCAAATGGCACCACCACATTAAGTGCTACAACGAGATTTGCCTTTTCGGATTTGTAAATCAAATTCAACGTTTCGATGTATTTTGCAATGTCTGCAAGCCTTTGTCTGCTTATAAAAAAATATAAGAATACATCTTTCACTATAGGCCACATGGGAATGCCCACATAAACGAATGATTTTTGAAAATCTGTATCAATTTCGATATCTGAAAACGTTTTTACTAAATAATTCTTGAATTTTTCTACTTTGACGTCAATATCTTTTGTAATATACGATTCAAATACTGTGCACGGAATTTTTTTTGCTTCAAATTCTTTTATAGCATCATTATTCACAATACTATCTAAACAAATAACATTAACATCGCAAGTGTTGTTTTTTTTTAAAATTTCATATATCGGTTTAACTACAGGTGCATGATTTTTTGTATGGGCAATTACTAAAATTTTTTCTTGTGAATTAATTTCATTTATTGGTATTATATCAGATTTAATAGATCTCCTTCTTTGCCATTCTCTTATTCGAAATAAATATTTTAATAATTTTGGCATTGAATGTATTTTATTTCGATCCATCGATGCCAATATTGTAAAATATTCCCTCATTTCATCGATGAAACTAACTGAAATTAAATCTAGCGGAATTTTTTTTATTTCACAAATTGAAGAAACTATTTTACCCTGATGCCCATAATCCACTGCAACAATCGTATTAGGATCTTCACAAGCTATGATACGCTCAATAGTATATGTATCTTTAAGGATGTATTTAATAAAGAAATCGTATAATTCATACTGAACGAGATTCCACAGATTTAATTCATTATATGTCAATATTTTTTTAAGTGGTCTACCAAAGATTTCCGAATCACCCCATTGGATGAGTGAGTACCACGCATCTTCGTCAACTTTTTTATATTCGTTTTCTGTAATATATTCTTTTGGAGTACGAAAATCAATTCCTTCGGTTTTTAATTTCAATTGAACATCAAATGTTAAAGCAACAACAACCAAATTTTGATAGTTTGAACTGTCCAAATATGGCTTAATTCTATTAATATGCGAACTCGATGATAATATTACTAATGTTTTCTTTTTTGACATTCAACATCACATCTTATTTAAAATCATCTCGTGCCACACTTTAAACACCAGCAAAGCATAAAACTGGTGATTATACAGCAGCTCATATCTCTTATGCTTTCGCGTTATATCCGACACAACATCAGACTTGAAATAGCCTTCCCTTACGATTATCGAATCATCCAGCACCTTCTCTGCCATCTAGTTCAATAAATGTTCATCCTCAAACCCAAAAGTTCCATATATCCCGCATAATTGACCACCTAGTTTCGATTATACCAAATTAATTGTCCTCAAGGACCATAATAGTTATCTATTTGTATTATTGCGACTTCTCATCTTCACAATATTTATATTGCATCATATAATAATATATTGAAAATTTGATTCAAATAAGATACTAACGAGAGAGGAACATATGACCGATGAGAATGAAAAAAATCTTATAAAAAACCTCCCTTACTTTATAGGAGTAATTATCTCATTTCTAATAGCATTGTACATTAGAACGGGATCTTCTGCAAGCGTATTTTTATCAAACGGATTTGTACGATTCGGAGGAAATGACCCATGGTATCATATGCGAGTGGTGGATACTATCCTGCATAACTTCCCTCACACCCTATGGTTCGAAGCATATACACAATACCCTAATGGTCAAGAAATGGTGTTTGCACCCCTCTACGATTGGGTACTCGCTGTAATCATATACATACTTACACTTGGCAATCCAACAACCCATGAAATGGAGGTCATTGGTGCATATTTTCCGGCCTTTCTTGGAGCACTTGTGGTCATTCCGACGTATTTCATCGGTAAATGGGTATTTAACCGGAATGTGGGGCTCCTGTCATCAATACTGGTCGCCATCCTTCCAGGCGCTTTCCTCTACAGGTCTCTAGTTGGCTTTACAGACCACCATGTTGCTGAGACACTTATGAGCACAATCACTGCCATGTTTCTGGTAATGTCACTGAGGACCATGCGTACACATCCAGTAAACTTCGATGACCTAGTATCGAATAATTTCAACAAGCTCAGAATATCACTGCCTTACATCGCCCTTACAGGGATTTCGCTTGGATTATATATCCTTGCATGGAAAGGAGCGTTGTTTTTTGCACTTATTATCGGCGTATACATTACAATACAGCATATCATTGATCATCTGCGAGGTGAAGTGCCCGAATATCTGTCAATTATTGGGGTAATCACATTCATAATCGCACTGCTTTTCGTGCTCATGGTCCCAGAAATTGGGAGTACTAAAAACCAGTACCTTATGGGATTGCCTGCCGGTATTCTTGCATTTATTGCATTCAGCCTGATATCACGTGTAATGAATTCACATAAACTTCCAAGGACCTATTATGCAGCAGTTCCTTTAATAACCGCTGCTTTGGTTTACATCGTATCGAGGGCATTTATACCCTCTCTATATTACACCATAGGTCAGCTCTTAACCTATTTTATGCGATCGGGGGGCGGACTAACAATTGCAGAAGCATATCCATTCTTTGTGAGCAGGATTACAGGTCAATTTTCCCTTGCACCACTGGGAGATAATTTTGGGATAGTAGGATACATAGCATTTTTAGCGATCCCTGTCCTTCTTTACCAGACATATAAGGAGCATAAGCAGGAAGAGATATGGATTGTTGTGTGGATGCTCATGATGGTTTGGGCACTGTACCAACAAAACCGTTTTGCCTATTATTTTGCAGTTAATGCATCCATCCTGTCAGCTTATCTTTCACTAAAGCTGCTTGGTGCAATGGGCTGGGATGATGTATACCAAAAATACCTTCAAAGTGATGAAAGTGCCCACGACTTCGTAACTGAGAATATAAAACTGTGGAATATAATTTCTGTTATAATCGTTATTGCAATACTGATTTATCCAATTGGTCCACTCCAAGAAACACTCGAAAATAATAAAGCAGTTGGTGGGCCCGCACCTGCCTGGATAGAATCACTAACATGGATGAGATATAATACACCTGACCCAGGAGTTGACTACTACGAACTTTACAAAAAACCGCCATCTGGAGAAACATACTCCTATCCAGATACCGCATATGGGATTATGTCATGGTGGGACTACGGGCACTGGATAACCAACCTTGGTCGCAGGATACCAAATGCAAATCCATTCCAGAGAGGGATTGGTGGAGGAGAGGAACAAGCGCCTGGTGCATCAACTTATTTCACGGCACAATCAGAAGATGAGGCTAACGCAATTGCCGATGTCATGGGTAGCCGATACATTATCAGCAACGGGAGAATGGCATATACCATCTTCGGTGCCATGGCTACATGGGATGGCGACCAAGAAGGATACTATCAACAACTCCAAACTAACCAAGGTGTCCAGAATGTCCCGACCATGAAATACTTCAACAGCATGGAAATAAGATTGCATATGCTTGACGGTGATGGACTGAAACACTACAGGATGGTACACGAATCGGAACCATACAACCCATCTAATGAGCCATATGTGCAATATGAGAACCTGTATAAACAGGTGTATAATATGTGGACAGGAAAGAATATACCTGTGGAAACACCTTCGGGTTTCATCAAGATGTTCGAATATGTGGAAGGCGCGCATATCAAAGGATCTGCCCCTACAGGCGAGACCGTGACCATTAGCACAACCATCCAGACGAACATGGCTAGGACATTCACATATTCACAGATCACAACATCTGACGGAACCTATGAATTTATTGTGCCGTACTCAACAGAAGGTCCTGTTTCGGGCGAGACCCAGTTTGACACAAAACCAATCGGTCCGTATATCATTAGCTACGGAAATGTGGTAAATGCAATAGGGGTCAGTGAAACAGAGGTGCTTAATGGAGGTGTGATAGAGGTGTGAACTACCACCGTTTAAAAACGGTGGTTTTATTACTCCAACGTGATAAAACACGCGAATTACGCACCTTCCACCCCCACATAGATAATTCTGTTAACCTGACATTATGCAGTAGAAAACAGAACCCTCAAGATACAGGCTAGTCCCAAAACCTCTTATTCTTTGCATAATTGCGCTCTGCTGCCATGATATCCCTGTAGAACGCCTCTTCGTCCTGTCTCATTTTCTGTATCACACGGGATGCCGTCTCTGGCCCAACTCCCCGGCTTGCAAGCGCGATCACCGCATGTTTACCGTGCGTGAGTACGATACTTGCATTCCTATAGACCCTTCTGATCCGCCTGACGTCCTCTTTTAAGGTGACCTTGTCCTGCTTTTTTACGAGTTTGATCTCTTCCTCTTCCCATGGTTTTAAAGCTGCTATCAACTTCGAATCACAGACAGGACACTGCAATACCTCAGGTACGTTCATCACTTTCCTGCGGGACACCCACTTCTTGCAGTGGACACAGAAAAGGATAATTCGGTCGTTCATAATCCGTTCCTTTAGAGCCAGAACAATGGAACTGTCAGCCTTTTCAGGCGCCACTAGGTCTCGGCTCATTGCAAAACCTGCAGACCCAAGAGGTGTAGAGGTAGTTACCATGACTGCAATTTCCCCAGCTGTAATTCTTTGCAGAACTTCCATTGCTCTCTGGATGTCCAGCATACCATGGAATATCTCCCGCACAACCTCGGCATACATGGATGTGTCCTTATAGATCTCAAGAAGCTTTTTCATGCTGATGCGATCGTAATCGATATCTCGACTAAGGGCCCCGAACTTCCGCGCAACATGGACCATCTTCCACTTCATTAGGGACGTGTTCTTGAGTATCATTTCGATGATGGGTTCGATGTATTCTGGCTGGATACCGAGAATCAAATCATGTATCTTTGACCTGCTAACCCTTCTTGGAAGCTGCAGCCGTATCCTGTACGGATCAATCTCCTGCATGGCACTGCTTCCATACCGTGCAGACAGCAGTGATGTCATCACTTTTCCTATAGTTTCGTTCGTTTTGTGCCCAAAACATGCATTGATGATAACAGCTTCACCGTCATCTTCAATGACGATGGTTTTGTCGTCCGGCACAGGATGTCCCTCTTTCACATGCTTCCGTAGCAATTTGACCAGAGCCAAAACCGCCTGCATGTCGACCGGATATGTCCTTCTAAGATATTCTGCAATCTCAATGTCTTCGCGTCCCTCGCTGATAAGTCCTGTAATCAGGGAGCGAATAGCACCAACCTCCTGTGCCACCTCATAGGGAACCGGGATTTCTTCACCCACCCAGCTCGGGATCTCACCCACACCTTTAACTGGTTCCACTTTGATTCTGTCGCGGTCTGAGGTCATCTCCACAACTCGCCACATGTCCCCCTTTGTGATGAACACTGCTCCCGGAGATACGAAATTGACTACAAATGCCTCATCCAACATCCCGACGGGTTTTCCGCTTACAATATCGTAAATCTCGTACTTCTTTTCATCCGGGATCATGGA
>JAFGOO010000137.1 GCA_016926455.1 Methanosarcinaceae archaeon
ATAGATAACATACTAATGTTTTGTTGGGATATTAAGCCTCTCATCCCCCATCTTACGAAAGGGGACTTCTCGGCTTAAAAGTTAAAACAGGTGTATATTTTGACACTATGAAACTTATTGTAACTGATTTTAAAATATCTGATAAACCTGTGCTGATGCAAAGCATGCGATGACATTGCTAAAGCAATGTCATATAAATCGCAGATCAAATTACTATATTATAGACAAGGATAATATATGAAAACAACACTCAACTCGCGTTAAAGAGCATTATCATCAAATTTTCTCTGCAAATGCAAGGGTACCACTTATACGTTTTATTCTAACATTTGTCACTTCGCCTTTTGCAGTACCTGGTACAAAAATAGTAAACTTGGCAAGTTTGGCAATCCCATCTCCCTTTGAACCAACTGCATCGATCCTGACCTCATATTCCCCGCCTTCTTCTACGGCATCACGCGGTGTAGAAGCAACTGATCGCCTCTTTTTGACGGGCCTATGGGCACCACAAGCCGAACATTTTAGAACTAGCACTCTTTCAACTTTGATTAACTGGGTGTCTGGACGTGCGCATTCAGAGCAGATAACATATTCTTCCACATAAGAACTGATGTTGGATTCCATCATATCTTTCGTGAATCGACCTTGGAATATTGCGCGACTGCCATCTATCTTGCCAGCTGTGCCCAGTTCTCGGGTAAGATATTTCATAATATGGTCTGGGTCGCGATTCAGCACACTTGCTATATTACCGAAATTATCCAATACAGTGGTCTTCCCCTCCACAAATATTCTGGGCTCAGGAATTACGAAACGCGCGTCTGTTGTCTCTTTGTCAGGTAAGTTTTTGATTGCACGGTCTAAAAGCGCCTCGTAATCATCCATATTTGCCACCTTCCAATATTTTACTGTACAAGTTCCGCACCTTGATCAATGACGATTCGAATCGGTGTTGGCAATTTTTGCCCTGCACGCCTCATCGAATCTTTTGCTGCAACAAAGTTTTCTTTATTCACGGAAACCGTAAAAATCTTCTGCCCTGCAGAAACACGTGCAGCGGTTGATACATTTTTACCGTAGGCACCCCGCATCCCACTTGATACACGGTCCGCACCAGCGCCTGTTGCCTGTTTATTTTCTCTTAATACCTCATGGGGGTATACCCTCAATTTAAGGTGATAGCCAGTACGTCCTGCAGCAGATGTTAATGCCCTATTTGCCGTGATACGCGCAGCTTCTAAAGCCGTATGGCGTATTTGGCATCTTTCATCTGCGATTAAAGACAATTTAACAGGGAACTCTGCTGTCTTGTTGCCCATGTCATAATGAATTACCTGACTTCCCGGTACACCACCCATATACTTTCGTCTTGTGCACGAGCGCTGTTTAACATTTCTATACATACTTGCTGGTTTTCTTACCATGAAATTGAGCCTCCTTGAATATCAAGTAGAATAAAACATAGCGTTTTTTGCGTCTCCTCTAATTTTATTCCACTTAATTTATAATTTATATATTAGAATTATTGATAATCTAGATTGAAGATACTTAATTGATAACTCATTCCCTAATTACCTTGGGGTTTATAAGTCTTATCACTGACTACTCCCACGACTAAAGTCGTGGGGTTCTTTTATTAAACCCTAAAGGAGCCTTATCCTCCAATGAGTTTAAGCAATTGCTGATTCATTGTCGGAACTTGCAACCCAGTTAAACAACTGGTTGTAGAGGTTCCAATTTCAATTCCTGTTTAGGAGTTGTATGGAAGGATAGAAAAACTCAGCTTTCTATAACTCTGAGCCTCTTTCCTTACCATGATCTCGCCTAAAAAAACGACAATACTATATTTTTTCTTACTATTTCATAATCGTTATGTTACATATTTCTGATAGGTGGGCTACGATTCTTGTCCCATGTCTAAAGAACATGGGTTTTCTCTACCCCCTACACCTCCAATTATCGTAAAACTGTTTTTATTTTTCAAAAAAGCAGACAGCATCCCGAAACATCCAGAAAGCATCATATTCCCAAATGGAACCGCAAAATGTAATTTTGGCCATAAATCCGCCCTTCTATCTGATTCCCGTGAAGCTTGCAAAATACCGCGTTTTGGTCCTGTCACAATCACCGACGATATAACATCAAAACAAGCCTTTTCGCGGATATAGCAGCCATGTCCTCCATCGTTAAACACTTCGTCAAAAGTAAGAGTACCATTGGCAAGCCTCACAATGTAATCCTGTAATTTTTCTGCATCCAGAAGGGATGTGTGGTGCTCAAAGATTCCGGTCACATTATTATCGATAACAATTGCACCAAGAGTATGGCCATTACCTATGTTAACTACTATTGCAGGCTGTACGGCAACAGGGTCCAGTAGTGCACCAAAAATGGCTGCAGGTCCAGTATCCATGAATATAAACTCATAATTTTCCAGTGTTCTGGATGCGGCTTTTATACGCGTTAAGTATGCAGGGATATTATCAAGACCATAGGCAAACATATTCATGCTCCCACCCTTTTTGATAACATCTTCAAAATGCCTGAATCTAAACACACGGTTGCTTTTATCTGGAGATTCACCGTGATCCTGCAGCGCGACTGCAAATTTTGACGGCATCTCAACACCAAACTGTGAAAGTGCAGTTTCAATAGCGTTAATGTCAATATCCTTAAGGATAATCTGCCGGGTTTTCCCGGACAGGTATTTTATGTCCTCATCACCAACAATAATAACACCCAGTCTGCGCACACGTTCGATATTGTCGTTAATGGTCAGTGCTGCATTTTTTGTCGCATATACTGACAAACCTTGGTTAAGATGTCCTTTTATTGCTCGAACGGACGGTCCGCCCCCCATCAAATCTCCAGTGAGCAGAATGTCGATGCCTGCAGCAGTTGCCATGCGTATCTTGTCTGCTATAACCATGGTTGGTGACGGCATTATCATTATAAGGCTGTTCTCTACCTCTTTATTTGTATCATATAAGAGGATGTCCTGTGTACCGGTTCCAATGTCGATTGTTAGTATTTTCATATCAAAATCGTGTACTTCATATACTTATTCATCTATAAAGACTTCTCGTAACCTACCACCCCTTAAAATGAGTGGCTTTCCATCGGAGTACTGAATGTATGTACAGTATTTATTAGAAACTCGTCATCTGGACTGAAAAGCATGTTTACAGATACTTTTGCTCTGGTAAACTGGAGAATAAGTGATCTTGAAAAACGGATTTACACCATCTGTCTCAAAGAATCTGAACCACCTACTGTTGAGCCTTATGGAACATTTCTCTAATCCATCTTTTATGGATTTCCTTTTAGCACAAACATTCTTGGGTGCTTCCTGGACAATATATGAAGGAAGGAAAGAAGTATTGCTGATGCTTTAGTAAGTCAGATGGTGTAGTTCTGTAGAGGAAGTTCCTTTGAAAAGGTAATCAAATGTGAAATTGAAAGTACGCAGAAACTCAAAGAAGAAACTATCAGGGAGATCTTGTTTCCTGATAGTCAACGTTAAACAGTTGAGTAAAACTGTCTTTCTCACAATATCATAATATGTATTAATTAATATTCAAAATATCTAAAAATCAACAATAAGAGGTGAAAAAGTGCAATTCTCCCACTCATTGAAAAGAGTGGAATCCTTGCAACTAAAATTATGAATGTATCTACATCACATCAGCATAAAAAGGATTTACATGGCCCCTACAATTTTGTATTAATCACAGTTTCTACATCAAGGTATCTAAAATATGGTAGTGTAACCATCCCAGAAGCTGCGGAGGATGTATCCGGGCAGGTCATGCGTGATATCGTTGTTAAAAATGGGCACTGTGTTTTGCAGTATATACTCATAAATGATGATTCAAACTCCATAAAGAATGCTGTAAGATCTGCAATAGACATGGGCGCAGACATAATTGTTTCAAGCGGTGGTACTGGATTAACTTCACAGGATGTTACGATTGAATCCATAGCACCTATGTTCGATAAGGAGATACCAGGGTTTGGAGAGCTTTTCAGGTACAAAAGTATTGAAGAGATTGGCACGTCTGTAATACTAAGCCGAGCAGTGGCAGGTGTTATAAAAAACCGGGCAATTTTCTGTCTCCCGGGATCTCCTAATGCTGTAAGTCTGGCACTTGAGAACATCATCGTCCCTGAAGCTGGGCACATAGTAAAGCATATACAAGAATAAGGTGAACTGCTCCACGCTTACGCATGGAGCTTCTTGCTTCATTCTTTGAACCATCGTTCACAAGTCCACAAGCCCTTCCCCTCGTTCC
>JAFGOO010000138.1 GCA_016926455.1 Methanosarcinaceae archaeon
GGATGAAGAATTCTGATGGACCATATATAAAACTAACTATCTGAAAAAAATTAATGTGAACTACAACTCCATAAATAGGCTGGCTTCCTCAAAGAAAGCCTGCTGGTATCTCCACAGGCTTTAAATATTCCATACTGAGTTTTATTCCTAACTCAGTCGGCTTTACATGTACTGATATAATATGGTATTCTCTACAAGACCTAACGTGTAACAATGTTATATATGGTTTGATGTGATATGTATGTGACTACAGACATTTGAAGTATTTCATCTTCGTTTGAAAACGGTGGTCTTCTTACTCCAAAGGTGATAAGGCCCTGTATTGTCAAACCACTTTTGACCTGCGTGCCATGTTCATCTAGACATTAGACGCAAGTGATGATATTGAACAAAAGAAGTCCTTTCCAAGACAACATGCCAGAGATTTTAGCTCCAGCAGGCGACTTTGACGCTCTTAAAGGCGCAATTAAAGGTGGAGCAGGCGCTGTCTACCTTGGTGTAAAGGATTTCAACGCACGATGGGGCGCAGAGAACTTCACTATTCATGAACTGGAAAGTGCAATCGACTTCGCACACTCGTACGGTGTCCTTGTCTATCTGGCCTTTAACATACCTGTTAAACAGGATGAACTGCAGGAAGCTCTTGACATAATAGACCGTGCATATGCCTTTGGTGTCGATGCAATAATACTGCAGGACATTGGTCTATTGAGTCTTCTCAAAAATATCTACCCTGACTTGGAACTCCGCGCAAGCACCCAGATGACAATACACAACAGGGCAGGTATCGATTATGTTGCAGACATTGGGGCAACACGTGTCATACTGGCAAGGGAACTCAACACCAGCGAACTAAAAGACATCGTGGATGGTACGGACATCGGGATGGAGGTGTTCATTCACGGTGCCCTCTGTTATTCGTATTCTGGGAGATGCCTTTTCAGCAGTTTCCTAAGCGGTAGGAGTGCAAACCGGGGAGCATGTGCCCAGCCCTGCAGGAAACGCTACAGTTTAGTGGTCGATGGACGAAAGATTCCCAATAAAATAACAGGCGATTATCCAATAAGCTGTGCTGAACTCTGTACCCTGTCAGGGATTGATGAGATTGTAAGGACGGGTGTCAGAAGCCTTAAGATAGAAGGCCGTATGAAAAAAACCGAGTATGTTACAGGAAGCACAGGCGTCTACAGAAGCTTGGTTGAAGAAATCAAAAACGGAAACCCCCCCATCAAAAGTGAGATCATAGCAAGAGAAAAAGAACTTGCAAAACTTTTCTACAGAGGTTTTACAAAGGGGTTTATACTGGGTGAAAAGGACGTTACTAACCCGAAGTTCAGCTCAAACTACGGTGTGTTTATCGGTGAGATTCTGGACATATCACATTTCAGATACACCACCAGCCTAACCATAAAATTGCTTGAGGATGTCCACGTAAAAGACGGGATTGGAATACTCACTTCAACCGGCATGTTCGGCTCAACAATAAACGCCTTGACTTCAAGTGACGGAGAACGTGTGAGAAATGCAGAAAAGGGTGAAGTGGCCGTCCTTGAGATAAGTTCAAAGACCGGCAAAACCGTAAATCTGGGTGACGAGGTGTATCTAACAACAGACACCCAGCTTCTGAAGAGGTTGCAGGAAACAGCAATGAAAACGTATCCTGTAAGCATTAAAGTAACAGCCAGAAAAGATGAGAAGCTTATGGTAGAGTTCAAAGGAGAAAGGGGCTGTGTGGATCATCGCGATGATTACTTCATCCAGCACGCCAGAAAAGCCCCCACCACTGAAGACCAGATCAGGACCATTATGGAAAGACTGGGTGATACCCCATTTTTTGCAAAATGTATTGAGATCGATGCAGACGAGGACATCTTTATTCCAATTGGTGTTCTCACAAATGCAAGGCGTGAAGCTTCAGACATGCTGTTACAAAAGACCGTAAATTGGTACAAAAAAGAGCTTAAGAAGCCCAAGCTTTCAGATTTCAAGCATCTTTGCATTGGACAAAAAAAGAACATTAAAAACTTTTCTCTACATCCCCTCAAAAATGGAGATATGAATAACCTTCTTCTGAGCGTTGAAGTGAAAAACGTTGACTGCCTACTGTATGCAGTAGAAGCCGGTGCCGACATTGTTTATATTCCAATTGGAAAATTCGAGAGTGTAATAGATTCAAAGAATGAAAATTGGGTAAGATCCCTTAAAGGTAGTGGAGTCGAGATTGTTTTCATAGTACCCCAGATCACTCACGACCACGAGCTTACATCAATGACACCCCTGATCGAAAAGGTAAGCACGGCAGGTTTTACTGTTGCATGTTCCAACCTAGGGTCTGTGCAAGTAGCAAGAACACTGAACATACCATTCGTTGCACAGAAGGAACTAAACACCTTTAACCTGTTCACAGTCGGTACCTTCTATAATTCAGGAGCGTATAGAGTAACACTTTCAAGCGAGCTGAACCTGGGCGAGATAAAATCCGTCTGCGATGAACTGAAAAACTGCAACGGTGTAGGTCAGGTTGAAATCGTGGTACATGGCCGTGAACTTATGCTTATAACTAAAAATGAACTCCTGAAACCACTCATTGACAGAAAAATCATAACTAAAGGCAGTGAAATATTACTTGTTGACCAGCAGGACAATAGGTTCCCTGTTAAATTGTGGGACTCAAGAACGCTCATATACTACTCAAAAGTGCTTTGCATGCTGAATGACTTTGGGCGTTTAAAAGAATCTGGTGCTGACGTGCTTCGGCTTGATCTATCTCTTAACAGCAAAAAAGAGGTTAAAAGGATTACAAAGGCATATAAGAGCGCGCTGTTGGGGAAAGGTGTTAAGATGAATTGCAATAAGGATGATGTGTATACAAAAGGGCATTTCTTCAAAGGCGTTTGATGTACTTTACAACTGAGTGGAACTCTGGATTATTCGTATGTTGTATTAAGTGACCACCCCCATCAATTAAATGATAGGAATCTATCGATTTTATGAAGAGATTGTAGCTCCAATATCAGAATATATATTATATCCATATGGATATTAATATTTCTAAGTGACGGGCTGCATCCTATCTTTATAAAGGTGGGGATTTGTTCATATTTACTCCTAATCGTCTGGAAAATTAACATTAATTTCAGCGTCATCATGTTTTTTGATGGTTTCGTAGTTATCGAAAAACACCGCCAAATTTAAAAACCATAATAAAATATGATTTGCAAAAAGAGTACTTAAAAAACTCCAAATTGTTTACAAGAAATGGATTTTACCAACTGTAATTAAATATCCTCAGTAAATATAAAAATAGATTTGTTATACACTGAAATATTAAGGAGGATTGGCCATAAAAGACGCCTTTAAAAAATTGGGAATTTTTATAGAGGATAATCCTCTTCCTATCCTTCTAATTGTTGCATTGCTTATCATCCTTGCAGTGCAGGGTGCTCAGCAGATTGAGATGAAATCAGGTACAGAGACATTTGTTGAGAAGGATTCAGCACTCTATCAGGACTTTGACTATCTGTATCTGAACATCTTTGCTACTGAATCTATTATTATTATCATAGAGAATGGTGATGTTACAAAACCTGAGCTTTTGAAGGCTGCTGAGAGACTAGAGAGCAGTGTGGAGTCAATAAGGGGTGTGACAGGAATCTCCAGTGCAGTGTCGGTGATTAAGAACGCCAATTACCAGATAACTGGAAAATACGAAATCCCGGATTCAGAGAGGGAAATTGACTCTATCATCTCATCCCACAGCTCAGAACTTGTGGGCATCATGCCGGATGGAACGCACACTCTCATGTATGTGGAAATGAAGGGTGATGTAAGCGACAATGAACTAATAGATATCCAGCGTGAAGTCGAGAAAACTGTGGAGCTTTCGGATTTCCCGCCCCAGTACTCTGTTATCATAACAGGTGACCCCTCCTTTATGGTTGCCATGAACAATGAAATGAATACGAGCATGGGTCCATTGCTAATGATTTCGGCGTTCTTTATGGTCATTGTACTTTATCTGGTGTTCAGGCATGTAAGATGGAAACTACTACCTCTTCCAATAGTACTTCTAGGTATCATCTACACCTTCGGTGCCATGGGATATCTGAACATTCCTCTAAGCATGGTATCCATGTCTGCGTTTCCAATCCTGATAGGTCTTGGAATCGACTATGCTATCCAGTTCCATAACCGTCTCGAAGAGGAACTTGGGCGCAATGAAAACGAGGAAGTCGCTGTTATCGAAACAATAAAGCATACCGGTCCCGCAGTCCTGATAGCACTAATAATCACGTCACTTGGTTTTTTTTCACTTTTTACGTCCACTGTACCCATGATACAGGATTTTGGCAAATTGCTTCTTATTGGGATTATCATGTGTTTCCTGTCAGCCCTTTTTGTGGGTGTGACTGTGATCTATGGACTTGACACATACAAGAAAAAAAGAACAGAGGGAAAAACCAGCCCCATCGCATCAAAAAAATCTCATCGCAAAACAAGTACTGATAATTCACATGACAAACTCAGCACCATTCTAGAAAAAACAACCAATTTAACAGTACGATATCCTGCAATAGTGCTTGCCGTTACAGGGTTTCTGTGCATATCAGGGCTGTATGTGGATTCATTTGTGCCCGTCCAGACAGATGTGACAAACTTCGTCCCACAGGACATGCCTGCACTGATTGACCTCATACATCTGGGTGATATAATCGGAGGAACCGATGCACTGAACCTAATCATAAAGGTGGATGATTCAGCAGACCCTAACGTTCTTAAATGGATAGACGATTTCAGTATCCATGAAGTGGAGGGAAGAGGTCGAATATACGGTGCATCCAGTATCGTACCAATAATAAAAGCAATGAATGGGGGTACTATCCCTGATAACAGCGCAGATATCGAGAGATTGTATGAACAGATTCCTGAGACGCAGATAAACCGTTATGTACATGGCAAGAATATGCTATTGTTGGACCTTGATATCGGGAATGCCGTAGCAGATATAAAACTTGAGGGTATCACAGAACTGATGAAGATACTGGAAGAAGATATTGCATGGATGCCGCCACCCCCTGGAACCTCTGTCACAATTACTGGAAATTCGGTGGTTTTCACAACAGTGTTTACAGCACTTACCTCCGGCAGGGTCGCAATGACACTTCTCGGGCTTTTGATGGTATTTGTAGGACTTCTTGTGATCTACCGAGACTGGATCAAAGCCCTGACACCCGTTTTTACAATGTTCATAGTGATTGGATGGGCAGGAGGGGTTATGTACTACTCCAGACTGGAATATACACCCATGACTGCTACCCTTGGAGCACTGATACTTGGGGTCGGTTCTGAATACGCCGTACTTATGATGGAAAGATATTATGAAGAAAAGGATAACGGTGCAAATCCACTTGATGCGATTCGAGAAGCAAGCACAAAGATTGGAAAAGCCATTGTTGCATCTGGGCTTACCACATTGTTTGGATTCTCTGCACTTATAGCATCACCTTTTTCAATGACCAGCAATTTTGGTCTGGTTACTATCATGGATGTTTCACTTGCGCTTATTGCAACTTTTATTGTGTTTCCTCCCATGATCGTGCTTCTTGATGGGTGGCGTGATCAGAAAAAGGCAAAAAGGATTGCAAAATATACGGAAGGAAATATTATTCCTAGATATATGCACAAACCGGAAGTCGATATCAATGATTGACATTAACATCTCCATGAAACGATTATTTGTAAACTCCATGATCGTACTCGTGATTGCCTTATCAGCGGCTACAGCTATGACACCAGCCACTGCCAAAGAATTTTTGCCGCCGAATTATGCCTTTTCGACCAATTACTATAACAGTTATGGAGAGCCTGATATCTATGCATCCGTGCTTGGAGATCCTGAATTTGAACGCGGCTCAACTGGGGATCTAAGGATCATTCTAGCAAACAAGGGAGTTCCATTAGGTTTCAAATCCATTACAAGTGTGGACACTAATGAAGCGCTGCATGCGATATCCCTGAAGGAACTGGAATATGAAGCATCTCGCACAACAGCCCTTGGCATCAAGGCACGTCTGGTCTCGCCCACACCTTACGTCGATATTAACCCTAGAACCAGTAGTCAGACGCTTGAAGAACTCATATCCGGTGAAATTCCGGAAGATCCGCTCAATTTCACGATAACAATATCAAATAAAGCACCAGGCGGTGATTATTTCCTTTTGCTGCCCCTATCTTATGAATACCAAAGCCAAGTCCGGATGGCAACCACCGATGTGCAGCTTCTTGGACTTGCAAACCTCGATCACACAACAAATTATAGAAGCGTAAACAGAACACTTACGATTCCAATCCGTATCAGGGAATCGGCTGATTTCGAAGTGGAAAATGTAGATGGGCATCTGATAGCTGGTTCTACTAGTGTAATAAATGTCACTTACAGGAATATTGGAGAGCTACGTGCAGATGAGGCAAATGCTAGGATTGTTGTGATGCGTCCACTGAGCATCTCTAAATCCGTGGTGCCGCTTGGGACGATTGGAGCCGGGGAAAGTAAAACCGCATCGTTTGTAATCTCTGCGAGTGCAGGTGCAGTGATAAAAACATATGGTATCGATAGCGAGATTAAATACCGCGATGAGGACGGAGAAACCGCTTTTTCAGATAACCTTCGTTTAAGTGTTCCCTTAGAACCTGCCGAGGAAAAAATAAGGCTTGGAATCTGGGCAGTGAACGGATTGATCACCCTTGGGATATACTTGATAGTGAATATTATACGAAACAAAAATAAGTATGCATAAAGTGTAAGAATTATGTTTATGAGGAGTTTTTATGGATTACAATAAAGCTAACAAACAAATGTTGATTACCGCGGTTTCATTGCTTTTGCTTTTAGCAGTACCGGCACAGGCAGCTTTGCCTGAATACTTTGATTTCGGGGAAAATTATTATACTGTTTATGGAGGCCCAAATCTAACAGCAACGTTAGTAGGGGATAACGAATTTTCACGGGGGGACACGGTGACCCTGAATATAAACCTCATGAACAAGGGAACGATAACAGGATTCAAATCAGAAGAAGATGATGATCCTCTAAGCGAACTCAAGCAAAAACTCCAGCAGACTGAAATGAGCTATGAATCACAGAGAACCACCGCTATAGGGATCGTTGCGACTCTGGTATCGTTGGATCCCAATGTAAAAGTAAAGTCTGGACCACAGGAAGCAGGTTCAATTCCCGCTGGTCAGCAGCCCGAAGATCCGATCCAATTCACTATCGAGATTGCAAAAAATGCGCCTGCTGGTGCATACCCTATCATGCTGAATTTATTGTACGGATACCAGAAGAACGTACAAATCGACGGTGACAATGAGACTGATCTCGGTGTCACGAATCTTGAAATAGGGCTCTGGTATGATGCCATGAGCCAGAACGTGACAATACCTATCTATGTCAAGAAAGAGGCTGATTTTGAGGTGATGTATGTGCAGGGTGAACTCCGTGCCGGAGAGGAGGGATTGCTTTATGTTACCTATAAAAATACAGGTGAGCTGCCTGTCAAGGATGCAACTGTGAGAATCAGTGCATCCGAACCCTTCAGCACTACTGATGATCAGGCATTCATCGGTTCACTGGTTCCAGGTGAGACTATAGTTGCGGTATTTAATGTGAACGTGGACGACGACGCAACCCCCAAGATGTACGCCATAAACAGCGAAATCAAGTACGAGGATGTAGATGGCCATGACCAGATATCGGATACTCTAAAGGTCAGGACAGAAACCCTTCCTGTAATACCGACGTCAGAAAAACTCGAAAAATTCCGTCCAATCGCATACATGCTTTTACTGATGCTTCTGGTTGTTGCGGGTGTATGGGGATACAAGAAATTCAAGAACGTAAATAGCCGGGACTGACGTACTCCCACGACTAAAGTTCGTGGTGTTCTATGGTTAGCTGCTTTCAAGCCATTGCCACTTTAGGGACATCAGTGTTCCCTTTCAGCACATCACTTTCTGGACTGAATCGAACTATGTTTGGAGATACTGCAATATTGAAAGCTGCATCAACGTCTGGATTATCAACACGTCCTCAATCAGGACACTCAACGTTTTTATCATTTCTGTTCCTTATATGACCCGCACCTACTACATGTTTGGGAAGTGTATGTGGGGTCGATATAAGCGATAGATACTCCAAGCAAGTTAGAGTTATATTATATCATCGTTTGTAGCTGATAGAAAGACCAACTGTTCAAAGAGTATCGGAATTATCTAGAATACTTTTTTTTGTTCCGTATGCCTTTTAGTTCTTCATACACCATATTTATGACATATATATATGTTTTTGATTAACTAAAGGAGAGGTTTCATCCCATATCTATAGAACATGGGCTTTCTCTACCCCCTGCACCCAATTAGTCGTAAAATTTTAACTTTTAAGCCGAGAAGTCCCCTTTCGTAAGATGGGGGATGAGAGGCTTAATATCCCAACACAATTAATATGTTCTATATTTTATACAAAAAAATATATATTGTTAAAACATAATTTCTACTAATGCTTAAAGCCTACAAATACCGTTTATATCCCAACAAAGA
>JAFGOO010000139.1 GCA_016926455.1 Methanosarcinaceae archaeon
GAACGAGGGGAAGGGCTTGTGGACTTGTGAACAACGGTTCAAAGAATGAAGCAAGAAGCTTCATGCGTAAGCGGGGAGTAGTTCACTGTTGTATATGGATAGTACGCCTTTCATCCCCCATCTTACTAAAGGGGACTTCTCGGCTAAAAGTTAAAACATCAGTATCAATAATTCAATCGGCTCCGCATCGCAGCCACAATGATTGGAAGCGTGATAGTTGCATCCCCATATACTGTCACCGAGCGCGCAGTCTCACCGACCTTACCCCATGAGCGTGCTTCGTCAAGTGTCGCCCCGCTCAAACCACCTGTCTCGGGGGTATCCATTGTTAGCTGTATAGCATAATCGAATTCACCGGGAGTCACAAGCATTGACTGGAAGATATAGTTTTTGGGAACGCCGCCGCCAATCAGCATGGCACCTGCCTTTTCTGCTTCGAAGCAGATGTCAATGAACTCGTGCATATCAGCAAATGCATCCACATTTATCGGGTTTGATTCCTTGTACAGCCATGCCTGAAGACCGATTATGCTGTCTTGGATGGCAGGGCAGTAGACGGGAACCTCCATATCGGCTGCACTCTTGAGTATCGAGTTATCATCTTCAAGCCTCTTCCCGATATATGTAAGAAGTTCACGTATGGAGATTGTATCTTTGCTAAGTTTCCCGAGAATCAATTGCATCTTTTCCTCAAAATTTGTAAAATGATGCTCTGGCAGGAAAACGTCGTATATCCGGTTAATTTCCTCGTTCTTCAGTTCCACGTCATTCGTCACATCGGTACCCTTGTAATGGTGAAGTTCAAGTGATTCCACAATATCATGAACCATATTTGCACCAGTGGTCACCAGTACATCGATATACCCGTCCCGGATGAGGTCTGCAACAATACTGCGCATCCCTGCCGGAACCATCGCACCAGCAAGCCCGAAGAATTTTGTGGTATTTTCTGTGAGCATTTCACAGTAGATATCAACAGCCTCTGCTAGGCGTCCAGCCCCGAATGCACAACCATCGAATTCGCGAACAAGCTGGTCCACACTCATATTGGATGTTATCTTTGCGTGTCTGATTGGGTTCTTGAGCTTGTTTTGTATTTCATTTGAATGCATTTTGTTCTCCTATATGCCGCAGGTTCAATGTGCGACCTCTTCTTTAACCTTTTTTTCAAGAATTTCAACTACCTCAGGGTTCTGAAGCGTTGTAATATCTCCCACTTCCTTTCCGTCTGCTATGGCTTTAAGAATTCGTCTCATGATCTTTCCACTTCTGGTTTTTGGTAGTTCATCTGCAAAGATGATACCCTCAGGACGTGCTATCGGACCAATCATCTTGACAATATATTTACTTAATTCATCTTTAAGTTCTTCACTCTCAATCGCACCTAATTTGGGTGTCACATAACAAAAAATGACCTCCCCTTTTATTTCATCACTCATGCCAACAACAGCAGCCTCTGCTACCGATGGATGGGAGACCAGTGCACTCTCCAGTTCCATTGTCCCAAGGCGGTGCCCAGCAACCTTGATTACATCGTCCACACGCCCCAATATCCAAAAATATCCATCCTCGTCTTGACGTGCCCCATCACCTGATAGGTACTTTCCTGTACCCCATTTGCTCCAGTACGTATCCAGATAACGCTGTTCATTTTTGTAGACGGTCCTTATCATGCTTGGCCAAGGAGCAAGTAACGCAAGGAATCCCCCCTCGCCACGAGGCACTTCATTACCAGCATTATCCAGAACAGCAACCTTGACTCCCGGGAACGGCCTAGTCACACTTCCTGGCTTTAAACTGGTTATGCCTGGAAGTGGTGTCAAAAGTGCCATCCCGGTCTCGGTTTGCCACCAGGTATCCACAAGCGGGCACCTGCCGTTACCAATCGTTTCATGATACCATAACCATGCTTTTGGATTGATCGGTTCGCCTACGCTCCCAATCAAGCGTATCGTGGAAAGGTCGTGCATCCCAGGCCACTGCGAACCCCATTTCATAAACATCCTAACAGCAGTTGGTGCGGTGTAAAATATTGTAACACTGTGTTTTTCAACAATCTCCCATATCTTATCCTTATCCGGGTAATCTGGCGCACCTTCATACATTAAAACAGTTGCCCCGTTTGAGAGCGGACCATAGACGATATACGAGTGACCTGTGATCCATCCAACATCGGCAGTACACCAATAGATGTCATCCTCTTTAAGGTCAAATACCCAGTTTGCTGTCACTGTGGTGCCTACCATATATCCGCCAGTGGTATGCACAACTCCTTTGGGCTTGCCAGTTGTACCACTCGTATACATTAAAAAAAGCATGTCCTCCGAATCCATGACCTCCGGCTCGCAGGAAATATTTGCGGATTCGACAATGTCGTGCCACCAAACGTCTCGACCATCTTGCATTGTTACATCGTTACCTGCGTGTTTGACCACAACCACCTTCTCTATGCTTTCTGCTTTGTCCAGTCCTTCATCGGTCTTTCCTTTGTGCTCAATCACATTACCGCGTCGATAATACCCATCGCATGTTATCAAGTATTTACTCGCTGGGTCGTTTATACGTTGTGCGAGTGCATCGGCAGAGAACGCAGAAAAAACCACACTGTGTGGCGCACCGATTCTAGCGCAGGCAAGCATCGCAATCACAGCTTCTGGAATCATGGGCAGGTATATGCTAACAATGTCACCTTTTTTAACGCCAAGTCCCTTAAGGGCATTTGCAAACCGTGATGTGGCATCAAGCAGTTCAAGATATGTATATGTTTGTACATCACCTGTCTCGCCTTCCCACAGGATGGCGATTTTGTCACTGCGTTTCTCAATATGGCGGTCAAGGCAATTGTATGAGGCATTTAACCTGCCACCCACAAACCATTTGGAATAAGGGGGATTCCATTCCAGCACATTGTCCCATCTATTGTACCAATCCACATTCTCTGCGAGTTTTTCCCAGAAACCTTCAAAATCCTCTTCTGCCCGCTGGTAAATATCGGGATCGTTCATATTTGCCTGTTTCACAAAATCTTCAGGTGGTTCAAACATATCATGTTCTTTTAAGTTCATCTTCACCATAAACGTTCTCTCCCACTTCTATTATATTATATAGAATCTATATTTGAATTGACTAAAGCCCTTTCTGATGGTAGCCGAATCGAACTCGAGCATTCTCAGAGGAATCAGCGCTCCCTTTCACAGCATCTCTTTCTGTCCCGGATCGATTTACTATAATAGATATTTTGGATTAGGATTCTCCTCTATGTCTCGGCAATCAAGATTTTTTGTGTATAGAACACAGAAACACATAAAGCCGAAGTAACATAGCCAAAAACTATCAGTACAACGACTAAATGTTAGTATGTATATTATGTTACATATTGGTTATGCCATTTATCAAACAAATAAAACCATAGGCTTTCTGGTTGCTTTATTCATAAATACTTTTCTGCATTTATTTTATTTCTTTTAGAGGCTGTCAAATTAGCTTATAAATCTCCTTTTCTAATTTGACAACATTTTTTAAAAAAACTTTCCAAATGAGTTTCTGTTTTCAACTCCGTTTTGTATTTCTGTA
>JAFGOO010000015.1 GCA_016926455.1 Methanosarcinaceae archaeon
AACCAGAAGAAAACAAGATTGTTTTTAAAAAATAAAAATTAGGGGTTAATCAGAATCCTCTAGAGAGTGAAAAATAGAGAACATACTAATGTTATGTTGGGATGTTACACCTATAATCTCCCATCTTACAAAAAGGGACTTTTCGGCTTAAAAGTTAAAATACATATGCTATCAAATGTTCAGTTGGACAGCACCCCAAAAGCCAGATCTTCAGCTGTAATCTGGGTTTGAGAATCCCAGTGAACTTTTTTTTATTTAGAAATATTTAATAATGAAGGAGCAGGATATAGTATATGGTGGATAAATGCGAGGATACTTAAACAAAAGCAATATTCGAATGCTTGTAATATTTGGAGTTGTGCTTTTACCAATTATAAATTTGTGTTATCACAAAAAATTGTCACTTGGAAGTATATCTTCCAGTTCCCTGTTTTTGTTCCTGATTCTCATGCTCGTCGGGAGCACTATCGAAATCCCGGTTACGAAAATGCGTACAAAAAAACCAGAACATCTCAGTCGGGATGCACTTCTCCTTGATGAGATTTATGGAGTTTCGGTCCTGCAAGAAGTTGCACAAGAAAAAAGACGGATATTTGACACAGTTATAACATTGAACCTAGGAGGCTTTGTTATCCCCTTATTAATGGTTTTGTACTTGTCGCTTACCCAGCCCGACACTGCTGCCTTTGAGATTATGCTAATTATAGTCCTGTTCGTAAGCCTGCTGGCAGAAATGGTAAGCGGAGTAGGAATCGTCGTCCCAGACTATATTGGACTTATCTCAATCCCCTTCGCACTGATCCTATCACCTCAGAATGCAGCAGTCGTTATCTTCATATCAAGCACTGGAGGCATACTTATTGGGATTATTGCCACACTTTTGACCTTAAATAAAGAAAAGAAAGGAAGTGCCTACATAAATCTTGGCGGTGCTGGTAGTTTTAAAGCTGTCTACGTCACTACACTCATTGCAAGCCTTATCTCATATTTCACTTAGTTTTATTTCTGACTGCTCCCACAACTAAAATCTTGAGATTCTTTTATTGAACCTTGATAATATACATATTTCGTTGTATAGGTTTAATCTATGTTTAAAGTCTTGCCACAACCTTCCAAGAAATTGCCACGACCTCTTTTTCCCACAACTTCGCCATCCCATACAATCTCTCCGCGAGACAGGGTAATCTGCGGGAATATACCATCCATACCTTCAAAGGGCGTCCATCCTGCCTTACTGTGCAAAAGGTCTCCCTTTATTGGTTGTAACTCTCTCGGATTTACAATAATAAGATCTGCATCAAATCCCTCTAAAAACATACCCTTTGAATGCCTATCAAAATTAAATATCCTTGCAGGGTTTTTACTTGTCACATCGATCATCTGTCCCAGAGGAAGAAGATTTTTTTTCACAGCAGCAAGCATCAGTGGCATAAGTGTCTCCACCCCAGGCACACCTGCAGGTGCATTTTTTATATCCACATCCTTTTCGAATTCTCGATGAGGGGCGTGATCGGATGCCACCACTTCAACTGAACCATCGTTTATCGCATTTATAAGTGCCTTTGCATTCCTTCGCTCTCGCAGCGGTGGATTCATCTTCCCAAACGATCCCAGACGGTCCCAGTCCCTTGTTGACAAAAATAGATGGTGAGGAGCAACCTCCCATGTAATAGTGTGCGGACTGCCCCCCTTGCGCGCAATATATTTCTCCTTCCTAACAATTCCGATTGACTCAAGAGTGCTGATGTGGCAAAAATGTGCACGTGTGTTATGTGAATGGATGAGTTCAACAGCTTTCTGGACTGCAAATCCCTCACATATATTTGGACGTGACCTAGAATGCGACTGGGGTGATATGTCATCTTTTAACAGCTCTTCGTGTTCACGCCGAATCGCTTCATCTTCTGCATGGATGCAGGCCAAGGCGTCCAATTCCTTTATACTAGAAAGCACACAATCAAAGGTCTTATTATCAATATTTAGTTCACCAGTGGACTCCGCCATGAATATCTCGCCAAATGCAGTAACACCAAGCTCCCACAACTGCGCCAGTTTTTCAAGATTCCCTGTAACTCCGCCGTTAATCCCGAAATCGATTATGGAATTTCTCCTAGCAAGCTTGTGTTTTTCTTTGAACGACCTTTTATCAACTGTTGGTGGAATTGTGTTTGGTTGGTCAATAACAGTGGTTACACCTCCTGCTGCTGCAGAACACGAACCAGTGTACCAATTTTCTTTCTGGGTAAGCCCGGGTTCCCTAAAATGCACATGAACATCAATTCCAGCTGGAAGTGTAAGTGCACCCTTGGCATCAATCACAAGGTCTGCTCTTGGAGCCTGAATTTCTTTTGCAATCTTTACAATTTTCCCGTTTTCTATTGCAATCTCGCCTGGTTGTAGATAGTTGTTGAAAAAAACCTTCGTGTTTGTGATCAAAATATCTGGCATGAGGAATAATATTCATTATAGCGGTATATATAAGTAGGGGAGAACTTTGAAGGCGAAGATTTCAGAAACGGTGTCCTGAAAAAAAATTCAGTTGATAGGAATAAAAAGAGGATTATAAAAAAAGTAAAAATGGGCATGTTAGCCCATCTTTTCGTTCCCTAATCTATCGAATAGATTTAATGAACTCTGATATTTTTTCACTCACCATTTCCACTGTCCAACCACCTGCCGTGAACATATACCCTGCAGCAATGACCACTAATACGCCCAATATGCCAAGGACATATAGCAGAGCACTGGAACCTTTTTCCAATACTTCAAAGGTACCGGACAGTTCTTGAATACTGGCCTCATATGTGCCGGGTTCATCTTCTGAATGAGCGAACTCCAATGTTATAGACTCTCCAACACCAAGTGATATCTGTTGGGAATCAGTAACATTTCCGTTTATGAATAGTTCAACATTGTACTCACCTTCTGCCTTGCCGTCATTTAACACATCAACTGTGATCGTGACATCCTTGCCTGCCTTGACCTCAAGCGGTGAGACCACCAGATTTGAAAACTCAAAATCTGCCTCAATTGCCAGTACCTCAAGATCAAATGCTGAATCAATGAATCCATCCTTGGTTGCTGTTATCTTGTGCATCCCTACTTCTTTTGTGGTGTAGGAAAGTGTGCCGTCTTCGGAGGTCGTGCCGATGGGGTTGTTGTCATAGAGGATTTCAGCATCTTCAATCGCCTCGCCACCGATAGATTTGACAGTGGAGATCGTTATCATCTCACCCTCATAAACTTCATCAGGTGAAATCTCGATGCTCATTTTCTTTGTCTCATCATCTGGCGATATGACCTCTATCTGTTCGCTTGCTGAGATGTAACCCTCCTTCTCCACACTAACCTTAAATTTTCCAGCTTCTTTAGGCTCGTAAGTAACAATTCCATCCCTTGATGTTGTTCCGATGCTATCGCCATCGAATTCGACGGATACATCACTTACAGCCGCCCCTCGTGAGGTTACTGTAATTGTAAAGGTCTCATCTTCATTCACTATTTTAGGCATATCAATGTCCAACGATTCCGTTGGCTCTTTCGTGATCTCTACAAACGGATAATACCTGACTTCACTATCATCAGCAACCTTAATCTTGATTTCACCCATTATATCAATGGTGTCGCCCTTTGAGAGTGAGATCGAATCTTCGTTTTCCATTTCTATCTTAGAGGAACTTATAGTTTTTATTTCCAT
>JAFGOO010000016.1 GCA_016926455.1 Methanosarcinaceae archaeon
AACCAGAAGAAAACAAGATTGTTTTTAAAAAATAAAAATTAGGGGTTAATCAGAATCCTCAATAAATAATGCTATCTATCAATTTAATAAATATTAACAGATGTTAATAATTTACTTTTTCTTTTTACCGCTATCAATCTACCTTAAACACTCAACTACCAACTGAACCCTCAACTTTCTTCTAAGCCATTCCTCAACAAACAGGATAAATCTAGCAAATCTGAACTTGTCCTCGTCAATGGTTGATGGACCCATTTTTATAATTGTGAAATGCTTGAGCGAAGTGCATTGAGAGTCGCATGTTACATTCTTAGAAGAAGGAGAGCGAGTAATCGCTCTTTCTTATTCGACAAATTAGTCATCGCCTTTAATTAACTCTTCTTTTACCATATGCAAATATGAATGCTACGACCACTCCAAAAAACCCGAAACCAGGTATATTTTGTTTAGGTTCCTGATTAGCTGCCGATGAGATAATGTTTGAGGTAGATATCAAATTCGATTTTTCAACCATATCGATTATTGGTACTTCATAAACCCCTTCCCCAAACAGATGGTCAATTATATCCTGCGGTGCCGAGCGGTATCGTAGTTTCGTACTAACTGATACTGGATAAATTGCATCCTCTGGAATGACGAATGTATGCTTTTCTACAACTGTTTCTCTCGGGAATATTCGATTATCTGAAATCACATCTTCAGCTAACCAGAACTTTGTTGTGGGTGAACCATTTGCATCTGCCAGTACCGTCTTATATATCACAGCTCCATTGTCAATATTACCGTCATTATCGATCACTCCGGATTGATAGATTTTTTTTCCGGCATTATCGGTTGCAATTACTTCTAACCACATTTCTCTTATTTCTGTCAGCCCAGTTGGTAATCTATGTCCTGCACCTGAATTTGTTATTGATACATTCATAGTAACTGTTTCATTTTTATCGGCTGTAAAATCAATGTCTAAAGTTGCAGCGCTTTTAAGACGTTCAATTGCCATATTAGCATGAGTTTTGGATCCTAATAATTCTGTAATGAACGCATTTCCTCCAACTGTATTATGTGTGAATATATGATCTCTTTTAGGACCCATCGCGGCAGCCTTTCCCGGATTTGCTTCGAATTGAGTTATGCCTGGTGTCATGTGGCAACCCTGGCATTGTTCCCCTTCTTTAGAATAGGGACCTTCTTTCCATTCGGTGTAAGTTGCTTCGACCTGCAAACCGTTTACCGGATGGATAACATCGTGGCACATACCGCAGAATTCAGCTTTAGTATGCAATTCTGAAAACGCAGTTTCATGAGAAGGTGATTCTGAATCAGAAAAAGGTCCCCATTTTATATTTCCTGGTGTTGAAATAAAAGCAGCATTACCTATTCCTGCACTTCCAGAAACTGTATGGCAAAAATCGCATTGTACTCCATTCTTTGAAATTTCACTCAATTTAGATCCATCAATAGGTGGTACCTCCCCTGCCATTACTCCAATAGGTGTATGGCAGCGAGCACAGAAAAGGTCGGTAAAGCCATCTGTATCATTACTTGCTTCCTGTGCTTCTTTCATATAAAACGGGTCTATTTCAGAAACTGAATGCATTGCTCCATCCCATTGGCTATATATTATACCATGACAGCCGGCGCAGATCCCAGGTCTATCGAACTGGCTGGAAGAATATTGACCAGCCTGTGTTTGTTCTGCTGCAAGAGAAAAGCTTGCTGTTAGAAATAATCCTAAAAAAATTATTGCGATTCTTGCAAATTTATTATTCATTAAATCATCCTCAAAATACAATAATAATCTTTTTGATAAGTACTTTTAATTTTTTTACTTAGACATCTTTTGTTCCCACAGACATGGACGTTGCTGTGCTTAACAACTCGAAGGGTTGTTTTTTTCTATTTTCGTAAATTCACAACATTCCATGTCCTATGCTCTGTTTAATTTGTGGTATTTCTGATTATATTTTTATTTTTTTCAGAAATCAACCACATTAAATCCCAAGCCTATTCAAACAATTCCATATCTTCCCCACAGCAGACAAGAACACCTCCCCCTACTGTTAGGACTTCAACTTCATTACCGCAAATGTTACAGCGGTATTTCTCACCAACTGCCGAAACAGCCATTTGACCTCACCTCCCATTGATTTTCAATCTAATAAACTGTTAGATAGCAACCTGCCATATTAGTACTTTTATGTAATCTTAATAAGTAATACTCAATTTTCCATGTACCTAATCATGCACACGGAAAATTAGTATACTACAGTTTTAATTTTGAGTAGCTCTTGCACGCTCCTCATGAGTCATATTGGCAAGGCGTTCCACTTCATTTATATCCAACCCCAGCCCCTCAGCCACACGGCTTCCATAATTTGAATCGGCCTTAAAGAACAAAGCAGTCTGTCTGAGTTGAATGTGTTTTTGCGCACCTGAAAGATGTGAGACAATATTACCCACAAGGTTTGCACGTGCTTGATCGTCCATAACGTCACGATAAAGGTTTCCTGGTTGTACAAAGTCATCGTTAGGGTAATTGTAAGGTGTTCTGTTTGCTTTTCCAGATACTTCGAATGGTGGTTTCAAAGCACTGGGATTTGGAGCAGGACCACCAAAACTATTGGGCCAGTAATTGGATCCACCGCCTCCATTGGCATCAGTTCGCATAAATCCATCACGTTGATAATTGAGTTCTGGAGCGTTTTTGGGAGCATTCACAGGGATCAGATGATAGTTGGGACCCAGACGGTGAATGTGGGTGTCGTGGTAAGAGAAAACTCTAGCTTGAAGCATCTTGTCTGGCGAGATATCAATGCCTGGTACCAAATTACCTGGACTAAAAGCTGCTTGTTCCACTTCAGCAAAATAATTGGATGGGTTCCTGTTAAGTACCAATTTACCTATCTTGATTGTTGGGAAGTCACCGTGTGGCCAGACCTTGGTTATATCAAGGATATCAAAACGATATTCTTCGGCCTGCTCTGGAGTCATGATTTGCATCTCAAGTGTCCAGGAAGGATGGTCGCCCCTCTCGATAGCATCATAGAGATCTCTAGTGGCATGATCAGGATCAGTTCCGCTTAATTTTTCTGCTTCTTCACGAGTAAGATTCTTTATACCCTGATCAGTCTTGAAATGATATTGCACCCAGAAGTATTCTCCATCGTCATTGTACCACTTGTAGGTGTGGCTTGAGTATCCATTCATGTTTCGGTAAGTAGCAGGCGTACC
>JAFGOO010000140.1 GCA_016926455.1 Methanosarcinaceae archaeon
ACTTCAGGAGAATTATCAATAGTTAGACGTCTCATAAATCATGTTATGAGCTTCATTATTAATAAATATTTATGTCGGCATGTATAGAAATATGAAGTGTGGCAGATGATATTTTTGTTATTTGTTGATTTAACTTTTAAGCCGAAAAGTCCCCTTTCGTAATATGGGGGATGAGAGGCGTAATATCCCAACAAAGAGCAACAAGAGCTTTTTATGAAACATATCGGTGCGTGTCGGTTACCTGTAATTGGGCTTTAGAAAACAAAATAAGAGCCTATGAAACGGAAAAACCTTATTAAAAATAGGTCAATTCGAGCCATCGGCTAAAATCTGCAATATCTGTGGATTTCATAATAAAGAATTGACTTTGAAAGATAGAGATCGGCATTGTCCCGAATGCAATACAGAACACGATATGGATATCAATGCTGCAATCAACATCAAGAAATTTGCACTCCAAAATCAAAATCTAATAACCGTTTGACACCTTCGGAACGAGGGAAAGGGCTTGTGGACTTGTGAACGATGGTTCAAAGAATGAAGCAAGAAGCTCCATAAGTAAACGTGGAGTAGTTCACACAGATATTTCGGTGAAGAATCATGTTATCAAGTTGGAGTAAGAATAACACCGTTTTTAAACGGTGGATGGCGTCAAATGTCTGTAGTCATAATATATCTCACATAAAAAAATATACAATATTATTACCCATTAGACTTGTTAGGTCTTGTAACTAATACCATTTTATATCAGTACATGTAAAAGCGAAGGATTTAGAAATGGAAAGCATTAGTGCAGCAAGTTTCCGATTTAAAACCAATGGAAAACTCAGCAGGGTGTTCTTAGAAGCAGTAAACCACCCTCTTAATAGTGTGGTAGTTCACTTACCCAGTATGCGATCAAAGAGATGAGAGAAATCCTGTGGTGCTGTCAGGAACCTGAGCTTTCCGATATCATTTACAAGTTCATACATATCTTTTCCCTTGACAAAACCGAAATCAGAGTAATTTGCAGGCTTTAGATTCCTGATTACTGGTACATCTTCATATTTCGGATTTTTGATAAATCCTGTGTCAAGAAGGTAATAAACCCCTCCCATTAGTTCTTTTATTGGGTCGTAGACCGATGAAAAATCACGGCATACCCAGTTTGCCATTTTTAAGACCGCACTGGATTCATTTATGGTGATGTGACCATATCCAGGAGGAACGATTACATTATCACCTGCTTCTGCTTTAACGACAACGACATCCACTACTTTGCGGCCGTTAATTTTCTGCAGGAGGTAGGTGGCTTTTCCTTCGAGTACCTGATATACCTCTGTATATGACATGTCAGTTCCAGGCACTTCTGGATGGTAATGACCTGCGGTCTTGATATACTCACGTCCAAGCATGCTGGGTGGTATTATGGTAATGTCATACCTGAGATTATGTTCTTTGATAATTTTCAGATCTGCCTGAGACCTGTAGAGGTCCCGGTACATATAATACAATTCGATATTTTTCGCAGATTTGAGCCAGTTTTTGTCATAAATAACATCATACATATCATGAAGCATTCTGACATCTGCTGACCTGACAATATCCCCGAAATTTAGTTTCAGTGTCATTATTATACCTCTTGTCTAATTAGCTGAACCTGCCTTAGGTCCGGTCAGGCTGACGTACTCCCACGACTAAAGTTCGTGGGGTTCTATGGTTAGCTACTTTCAAGCCATTGCCACTTTAGGGACATCAGTGTTCCCTTTCAGCACATCACTTTCCGTACTGAATCGAACTATGTTTGTAGATAATGCAATATTGAAAGCTGCATTAACGTCTGTATGTTCAACGTGTTAGCAATCAGGACACTCAAAGTTTTTACCATTCCTGTTACCTATATGACTGCACCTACTACATTTTTTGGAAGTGTATTTTGGGTCGATATAAGCGATAGGTACTCCAGGCAACTTGGACTTATATTCTATCATCGTTTGTAGCTGATAGAAAGACCAACTGTTCAAAGAGTATCGGAATGATCTAAAATGCTTTTTGTTGTTCCATATGCCTTTTAGTTCTTCAATAATTCATCGGAAATATTACCAACAGATTCACAATAATAGCTCCGTGTTCATAATGTAGGAATGATGATGTACGATTCATCCCATGTCTAAAAAACATAGGCTTTCTCCACTCATGCACCCCATTAGTCGTAAAAATGCACCTCCAATACATTTTTTAGCATTATTCAATTGGATGCGTTATTATATTAAATTATAGTATTGTTATACCGAAATTTGAACATAATTTATTTTTTTAAATGTTCTACTATCCGCTCGGCGAGATGTTTGTTGATACCTTTTACCTGCATCAAATCCTCAACTGATGCGTTCCGGATCCTGTCAACAGACCCGAAATGCTCAAGAAGTGCGCCCTTTTTGAGTTTACCAATTCCGGGGATGGCGTCAAGTTCCGAGTGTGTCAGTCTTGCCGTTCGCTTCCGCCTGTGTGACGCTACTGCGAATCTGTGTGCTTCGTCCCGTATCTGTATGAGAAGTTTAAGGGCACCTGATGTGTACGGAAGGATTATTACTCCACATGCTTCCTTTTTTGATGTAATGATATGCTCATGCCGCTTTGCAAGACCGATGAGCGGGATATCCAGAGTCAGTTCCTTCAGTGACCTCTGCGCAGCGCTTACCTGCCCGGGTCCCCCGTCAATAAGTATCATGTCCGGCAGGGGTTCTTGCTCTCTCACAAGACGCGCATACCTGCGTGAGACAACCTCTGCGATCATTGCAAAATCATCCATACCCGTAACAGTCTTGATATTGAACTGCCTGTACTCACTTTTCACTGGCAGACCGTTTTCAAAGACCACCATCGAGCCGACAGAATCACTACCTGATATGGTGGAAATATCAAATGCTTCGATGTGGTGGGGCAGTGAACCAAGGGAAAGGACTTCTTTTAGCTGGTTAAGTGCCTCGAGGGCAGATTCATAGGGCTCGCCCTTTAATTGCGCATGTTTCATGGACATTTCGGCGTTCTTGGCAGCCATGTCTAGGATTTTTCGCTTATCTCCTTTCCCCGGCACATGAATGCGGACATGTCTACCGCTTTTGCTTTCAAGCCACTGCATGATAAGTTCTTTTTCCGGGATCTCGTACTGTACCGCGATCTCAGGAGGAACAGGTGAATTCTGATAATACTGCTTGATAAACTCAGATAGAGCCTCTGGAATTTCTTCACTGCTGCGTTTGAGTGCAAAATCTGCCTTGCCCACGAGACTTCCGTTCCTGATGTAGAACAGTTGCACATAAACGGTATTTTCGTCTTCTGCTGCTGCTATCACATCCCGGTCATCTGTCCCTGCGGTTGCTGTCTGCTGGCGTGAGAGGTTTTTGATTGCATCTATGTTGTCACGCACCATGGCAGCAGCCTCATATTCCTGTGCCTCTGCAAGGTTATACATTTTCTCTTCCAGTTCTTTTAACAGCCCTGCAGTGTCCCCTTCTAGAAACCGGACAGCACGCATGACTTCCATTTTGTATTCTTCTTCACTGATTACCCCGATACAGGGTCCAGGACAGCGCTTAATATGGAAGTTCAGGCAGGGGCGCGATGCACTGCCATTGATTGGCTTCCTGCACTGCCGTATCCCGAATATCTTGGAGATGATATCAAGTGTCCTCCTGATAGGTTTTACACTGGTGTAAGGACCAAAATAGAGGGCACCGTCCATTAACCTGCGGCGTGTCAGGTATATTCTGGGAAACCTAGAATTGATTGTGACCTTTAGATAAGGATAGCGCTTATCGTCTTTTAATTGGACATTGTAGCGGGGCCTGTGATTTTTTATCAGGTTTGCTTCAAGGACAAGTGCATCAACTTCCGAGTCCGTGATTATGTATTCTAGGTCAGCAATGTGCATAACCATTGTCCGTGTCTTTGATGACAGGTATTTCTGGTTCTGAAAATACTGGCGCACCCTTTTTTTAAGGGAACGTGCCTTTCCGACATATATCACGTTGTCAGATTCGTCTTTCATCAGGTAGACACCTGGTGATTCTGGTATCCGGGAGAGATCGAGAGTCATTTCCACCTAATTTTCCATTAATATCTTCAAATTAACTCTAAATTACTCATCATTTCCTTCGCTCAATTCTTCCTTTAGAATCTCGAAAAACATTTCCCTTGCGTTTTGTTCGAGCCAGGGATAATGCCCGCAGTTCTTTAACAGGATGGTCCGAAAATCGTTAAGAACATGGAATAACGGTTTTTCTACTCCTTCAAAAGGATGGGGGTCGTAGTCGCCATGGACTGCGACTACGGGGCACAGAATATGTTTTCCAAGTTTCAGTAATTTATCACTCTGTCTTAGCTTGTTGGCTTCATTCCAAACACATTGAAATATGTCATAATTGAAATCCATGTATTCGGCATGTAGAGGTAGAGGGTTGAAAGAATCAACTTTGAACATCAACTCATCAAATTTAGCAAAGATTGCATTCCTGTTGTTAGCATCAGGGTCGTTCAGGGCTTCGTTCAATGCATAAAGTTTTGAAATTTTTTCTTCACCGAGGCGGATTAACCGAGTTTCCATTATTCTTGGAGCATATTTTTGCTCGAAGGGACCACTTCCAATGATTATGAGTTTTCTTACATATCTAGGATGATGGGCTGCAAAAATAAAGCTTAACCACGCTCCCCAAGAATGACCGACCAATTTTACAGGGAAGTCTCCATGCTTTTCCAGAATGGCCTGCAATTCATGGATCTGCCCGTCAATGGATGCAAGTGTTTGAATGGGTTCTAAAATACCACATTCATGAGTCAGTTCCCGTGCCATCGGTGCCAGTTCCCCTGCCGCGCCTGGACCACCGTGAATGACGGCAACAGAAAAAGGCGGCCTTCCATATTTCCTTGGATTTTCCATGTTTGATATCAGATTTCATTTTAGTTGAGAGTTTTGCATATTCAATAAGTTCAAACAATTTCGAAGTTTAAGCAAAGTATATACTAAATAATTGCCAAGCTTCCTTTAGAAATCCAATCAGATCTAACCTGAACATACAGGAATAGAAAAGGGGACAATCCAATGAAAACAAAACCACGACAATCAAGGTCATATTTATCCAAATTGTATATATCGATACTGCTTGTAGCATCAATCTTATTTTCAGGATGTGTCGGTCCCGATAGTACCAATGAAACAATGTCTGAGGGGGCTTCAAAAGGCTTGGTGATTCCGTGCTCGGAAGACCTCTCTGCACAGGGTGACGAGTTCCTAATACTTGCACCAAAGATGCTCTTCTCAGGCGGTGAGAGTTCCGTGACAATGGCCGCATTTGCAAACCGTCATCCTGTTACGCGGTGCATACAATATAAGCTCATAGACGAGGATAACAACGAAATACCACTCCTTCAAGCCTCCACAGGCGAATCAGGCCATTCAGTGGCATCCTTTGTAGTACCTGCGCTTGTAGAGGGAAGATATGTACTGAATGCTGAACCTGTGGGTTCTGACATCGAGTTCAAGACTGTGGTAGAGGTAGTAAAGGGGAATCCCATATTCATCGAAACAGACAAACCCATCTATAAACCCGGACAGACCATTCATGGGCGCATTCTTATCCTGAATAACAATCTTTTGCCTGTGGAACAGGACCTAACGGTTGAGATTACGGACGCTAAAGGAATCAAGGTGTTCAAAGAGGAACTTATATCCAACGAATACGGCGTTGCATCCTTCGATCTGCCACTGGCATCTGAACTGAACCTTGGCACATGGAAGATAAAGGCAACATCAGGCTCTTCAGCTTCTGTTGTGGATATACGGATCGAGAAGTACGTCCTGCCAAAGTTCAACGTGGACGTCACAACACCAAAGGACTGGTTTCTTGTCTCTGAAGATATAACAGGTACTGTATCTGCCGACTACTTCTTTGGGAAAGAGGTCGATGGCGAGGTTACTATCGAAGCTTCACGATATGTAGGGACATGGGAAGAATATGCAACATTCAGTTCATCCCTTGAGGACGGCTCTGTGGAATTTGAGCTTCCGCCTGTGGGATACGTAGCCGGTACCTACGGAGCAGGCGTTCAGGGTAGTCTCATGATCAACATCACGGTCACGGATACAGGAAGCCACAGCGAGAAGTACACAAAACTGCTGACCATATCCGAATCACCGGTAATAATGCAGCTTATTCCCGAATCCAGTGTAATAAAACCTGAAATGCCACTTCAGGTGCTTGTTGTTACAAAAGACCCTGACGGGAACCCTGTGGATTCCATGGTAGAACTGACGATAGAGTTCAGGAACGAGGACTACCGGGGCACAAAGAAAGACATGAGCGTAGATACTGAAAACGGCGCTGCTCTTGTATCTCTTGATGTGCCGGATGATGCCACAAACCTGTATATCCATGCAATTACAGTAGAAGGGGATTCACAGGCCTATATGTCCCTTAATGCTGCATATTCTCCCAGTTCAAGTTTCATCCATCTCAGCCAGACCAGCGACGGTGTACCTGAAGTGGGTGGAAAGATATCGTTTACGGTATATTCCACAAATTCTGGTACAGTTTTCTATGATGTTGTTGCGAACGGAAGAACTGTCTATTCTGCAACAAGCAGCCAGCGTGATATCACTATTCCTGTGACACCTCAGATGAGCCCGCAGGCAAAGATTGTTGCATATATGATCAATCCCAACAGCGAGGTGTCGGCAGACGCCCTGCCTTTCGATGTTCAGTTCGCAACTCAGGTGGATCTTGATGCGGATTTTGACAAAGAGGAAGTAACACCTGGCGATGACGTGTCCGTTGACTTCAATGCAGGAAATCAGTCCATGATCGGTTTTTCCATCGTTGATGAATCTGTGTATGCACTGAGCGAAGGGAGGCTCAACCTGAAACAGGTATTCGATGAACTGGAACGCCGTTTCATGGAACCTCAGGCTGAAGCACACCCCGCCCCTTCATGGTACCGTCAGGGCGCGTATGATGTCATGGAAAGTGCCGGAATGGTAGTACTTGCATCTCCAGGTATCAGTGTTCCGCAGGCTGAAGTGGAATGGATTGAAGATGGGATGGACTTTGCCGAAATGGCAATGGAGGCAGAAGCAAACGGTATAGTACCTCCGCGTGCACAACAAATAGAGCAAAAGTCTGTAGTTGATGAGGAGAATATGGCAATAGCAGGCGAAGAGCCGCTGGCAGAAGTGCAGAGAATGCGCCAGTTCTTCCCTGAGACATGGGTATGGATGCCGGATCTACTGACAGATGAGGATGGACGTGCCCATCTCGACCTTACAGCACCTGACAGCATCACCACATGGCGGATGCATGCGGTATCATCTGGTCCTTCAGGTATCGGGATATCGGAAGCAGACCTAAAGGTTTTCCAGCAGTTTTTTCTTGATCCAGAACTTCCCTATGCAGTGACACGCGGAGAGGAGTTCCCAGTAACAGTGCAGGTCTACAACTACCTCGATACTCCACAGGATGTGCGCCTGACACTGTCCGGAGCAGACTGGTTCGAACTGGTCGGTGATAGCCGCCAAGAAGTGTCTGTGGATGCGAACAGTGTGAACCATGTGAGTTTCACAATCAAACCCACAGATATCGGGATCAAGACCATCGAGATTACTGCACAGACACCCACAAAGGCTGATGCTGTAAAGAAGGAGATAATCGTCGAAGCCGAAGGTACTGAACGGGAGATCGTGGAAAACGGAATCCTGAAGGCTGGAAGTGTCGAGTTGGACCCCCGGCTTCCTGTTGGTATCGTAGATGATTCCGGGAAGATTCTGGTGAGCTTCACACCTAGCATCGTGGCACAGACCATAAGTGGTGTGGACAGTCTTCTTGCTATACCTTTCGGGTGTGGTGAGCAGAATATGATCCTTTTCGCACCTGATGTGGAGATACTGCGATATATCAAGGCGACGGGGCAGGACAATCCAGAAATCCAAGCAAAGGCTGAGATGTTTATAATTACAGGATACCAACGCGAACTCACATACCAGCGCAATGACGGCTCGTTCTCTGCGTTCGGGGAAAGCGATCCGGAAGGCAGCCTGTGGCTTACTTCATTCGTGCTATCCTCCTTCAGTGGCGCCCGTGATGTTACCACTATCGATGAGGACGTGCTGGTATGGGCTGCTGACTGGATAGAGGATAAACAGGAAAATGATGGTTCATGGGAGCCTACTGGCTTTGTCATACATCAGGATATGATGGGTGGATTGAGCGGTACCTATGCACTGTCAGCTTATGTCACACTGGCGCTTAAGGAGTACGGTCATGCAAGCCCGATCGTAATGACCAGGGCACAGAATTATCTTGAGGAGAATCTGGATAATCAGGATGATCCCTATGCACTTGCTGTCGGTACGCTGACGTTGCAGAGGCTGGACAGTCCAAAAGCAGATGTGGCACTCAATAAGCTCCTAGCACTCTCCCGGGAGGATGAGAACGGAATTTACTGGGGATACGACAGTGAAGTGTTCCCTGTAAAGAAGTACGGAGACTACATGTATAATCCACCTTCCAGCAAGAACGTGGAGACCACGGCATATGCTACACTTGCTCTTATGGAGGCAAAGAAACCGGCCGCCAATTCCGCGCTGAAGTGGATCGCGGTGCAGAGGAACAGCAATGGCGGGTTTTCCAGTACTCAGGATACTGTGATGGCTTTCAAGGCATTGATGACTGCGGCCGCATCTGCGGGTCAGGACATCGATGCAACGGTTTCAGTGTACGCAGATGGAAAGAAGATTAAGTCCATGGACCTAAATTCTGACAACTACGATGTGCTTCAGATAGTTGAGGTTCCGGAAGGGTCAGACAATGTCCACCTTGAACTGAATGGCAGTGGTGAGGTGAACTACCAGATGGTCAAGAAGTTCAATGAGATCCTGCCTGATTTTGTGAAGCATGAGGAGATCGATCTTGACGTGGTGTATGATGCCACCAATGTGTATGTGGACGATATCGTGACCGTGAGGGCACGGCTGAAGTACAACGGCATGCCGGGCATCGGGGGTCTTGTGGTTAATTCCAGCGGCATGATGATTGTGGATATCGCAGTGCCTACTGGATTCAGTCCAGTCATATCAAGTCTTGATGCATTGAAGGATGACAAAATCATCACGCGCTATGAGATTGCAGGAAGAAAAGTGATTCTCTACATAAACGAACTGACTGTTGGTCAGGAACTGGAGTTCACCATGGAAGTGAGAGCGCTGTTCCCTGTCAAGGCAGTAATTCCTGACAGCCGGGCATATTCGTACTACAACCCCGAGGTAAAGGCAGAGTTGAAGGGAGTGGATATTGTGGTAGCGTGAAGGAAAGTGAGGTAAATGGGGGAATTTTTCAATCTAGGAAGTTGAAGGAAATAGCAATTGATATCTCAAAGAGTTCTGATTATGTAATTTCAGATGGTAATATCAAATTTTCGATGAACTACCGCCCATTAAAAATGTTGGTAGTTCACTCAAGTTCACCTTCAATTTCGGTTCTTTTTGATGATTCTCCTATTAACTCATGTGCTCCGAGTGTGTATAATATCATTACAAATGGTGTGGTTAATACCGAACCAATCCTGATCCAACCACCAATTGCAGTTAATACCATTGCTATTAAGAACAGTATAATATTTTCTTTGAAGTTGGCTTTGGCGAGATTGATACTCTCTTTTATTGCATCGATTGCACTATAATCTCTTATGACTAAGAGTGGGAGGGCATAAATTAACAATATCGATAATATAATACCTGGAATTACCAGAAGCATGTAACTTATAAATAAAAGAACGCCTGCGACTATCAAAAAAATCCAGCTTTTTACGAAATGATTGAATCCTTCAAATACATCATTTATTTCCACCTTCTCGCCTTTTACGCCTTTAACAGCCATATATGCCAAACCATATAATAGTGGTGCAATGGTCACAATAATAATTGAGCCTAATATAACTATCAAAGTACCTATGATATAGGCAATAATGTTATCCTTGAATATATTCCAAGAATCTTTTAACAAAACCTCAATATCCATAAAAGTACCTCCCAGATTATGTTTATTCTCGGAACGTATATAGATTTTTCGTGAACAATCTCATTACTTAGATAGGCTGTCAAATTAGCTCATAAATCTCCTTTTCTAATTTGACAACATTTTTTAAAAAAACTTTCCAAATGAGTTTCTGTTTTCAACT
>JAFGOO010000141.1 GCA_016926455.1 Methanosarcinaceae archaeon
AATGGTCATCTGAAAACCTGCACTATCAAGAAAAAAGGCAAACAATGGTTTGCATTCATAACAATTGAACTACCGGATTATCCTGAAGCAATCATTCCGAAAACTACGGTTGATCAGATAGAGCATTTGATTGTGAACATTGCAACACTTTATTAGACAGGGATTTTAATGCAGCAGTCAACATTCTGAATAGATCTAAAACATATCAAAGTACCGTGAGGCTCGCGGGAACTAGCGGCTGTGGAATTGGAACCTCTAACAATCAGTTGTTTAACTGGCTTGCAAGTTCCGACAATGAATCAGCAATTGCTTAAATTCATTAGAGGATAAGACTCCTTTAGGGTTCAATAAAAGAACCCCAAGACTTTAGTCGTGGGAGTAGTCAGTGAACAATAACGTGAACAATGAACTGCACACTATTCCAGAAATGACTGGCTCAAACTCAACGTTTTGTTCTTTGTGGCATTTTACATTGTTTTTTCCTAGGTACATGCCATAGCCTATAAGAATATTGAATACCTATAATTATAGCCATGTTATCCCAGAAAGCTTCAAGGATACCTCCATTTTATGTAATGGAGATACTTGAGAGGAGTCAAGAACTGGAACGTTCTGGCAGGACTATCATCCATCTTGAGATCGGAGAGCCAGATTTCCCAACAGCACCCCATATATGTGAGGCTGCGTATAATGCCATGAAGGCAGACGAAACAAAATATACTCACAGTCAGGGTATACAGGAATTGAGGGAAGCAGTATCCAAAAACTACAACAGCAAGTTCAACCTTGACCTAAAGCCGAATCAGGTGATTGTTACATCAGGAACCAGTCCAGCATTATTGCTGGTGTTCATGGGGTTGCTGAATCCTGGTGATGAGGTATTGATGACGAATCCCCACTATGCATGCTATCCCAATTTCGTTGACTACATGGATGGAAAGGCGGTATATGTGCATACCGCTGAGAACGGCTTCAGGCTGGAACCAGATGCTGTCGCCAATCGACTGGACCAGAAGACAAAGGCAATACTTATCAATTCACCATCCAATCCCACAGGTCAGTTGATGTCCTCCAAGGAACTTCAGAGTTTATCCGAAGTAGTAGGCGATATTCCTGTGATATCGGATGAGATATATCAGGGACTTGTTTATGAAGGGGAAGACCACACTATTTTGGAATATACAGATAATGCTTTTGTGTTGAATGGTTTTTCCAAGCTTTATGCAATGACAGGTTGGAGGCTGGGATACCTGATTGCACCTCCGGATTTTGTTAGGCCGCTGCAGAAGATTCAGCAAAATTTCTTTATCTGTGCAAACAGTTTCGTCCAGAGGGGTGGAATTGCAGCACTGTGTGGCCCACAGGAGTATGTGAAAGAGATGGTTGCAACCTATGACAAAAGGAGACGATATCTCTTACAACGCCTCAAGGAAATTGGTTTTGTGGTGAGAAATGAACCTTCTGGAGCATACTATGTTCTCGCAGATTCACGAGAGTTTGGTCAAGATTCACTTGCACTCAGTAGACGCATCCTTGAAGAGGCAGGTGTTGCAGTTACACCAGGAATCGATTTTGGTGATGGTGCAGAAGGTTATTTGCGTTTTTCATATGCTAACAGTATTGATAAAATCAGTGAAGGGATGGACAGGCTAAGAGAATACTTTGATAGATGATTGTTTGTTCATATTGATGCTCATTTTGTAACCATCCTCATCTACTACTTAAATGAGCCATTATGCAGGGCAAAATATTATTAAGTTTCCAGTGTTACTATGCAGAACTTATTATCTAAATCCGTTCATAGGGTGTTTTAGTAAATGACAATAATCACAGTTATCGGCGCAGGAAATGTGGGCGCTACCGCAGTCCAGCGTCTTGCAGAACTTGAACTTGGCGACATTGTTATGACAGATGTTGTGGAGGGGTTGCCTCAGGGAAAGGCACTTGATCTTATGCAGGCTGCTCCTGTGATGGGCTATGATACTAACATAGTTGGAACGACTGATTATGCTGACATTGCCGGTTCTGAGATAGTGGTTATTACCGCAGGAATTGCCAGAAAACCGGGTATGAGCCGTGATGATCTGCTGGTTATCAATGGAAAAATCACAAAAGAGGTATGTGAGAACATCGCAGAATATGCCCCAAAGGCAGTGGTCATCACTGTCACGAACCCACTTGACATCATGACCTATGTAGCCCTGAAAGCATCAGGATTTGAATCGAACCGGGTTTTTGGTATGAGCGGCGTGCTCGATTCTAGTCGATTTGCGACATTTATTTCAATGGAACTTGGTTGTTCGATACGTGATGTTGATGCAATGGTACTCGGTGGGCATGGTGATTCCATGGTCCCGCTTCCTCAGTATACAACCGTATCCGGAGTGCCTATTTCAGAACTCATGCCTCAAGAAAAGATATTGCAACTGGTTCAGCGGACAATCAATGGTGGTGCCGAAATTGTCGAGTACCTAAAGACAGGCAGTGCATTCTATGCACCCTCTGCATCCGTTACCAAAATGGTGGAGGCAGTGGTCAGGGATTCAAAACGAATACTTCCTGTAGCCGCGTATTTGCAGGGCGAATACAATGAGAACGGAATATACCTTGGAGTGCCGGCGAAACTGGGAAAAAAAGGTGTAGAAGAGATTATCGAACTTAAATTGTCAGAAAGCCAGTATCAGGCTCTTGCAAAATCGGCCACATCTGTGCGTGAAGGAATTGCAAAACTTAATCTCTGATATTCGAGGTTTAGGAGCAAGTAAAGGCAAATCCCCGCATTTTTTATTTACGATTTCATTACTTTTGAAGATCTAAACATCAAAGGAATGTCTAAAAATCACTGCCTTGCAAAGCATATTGAATATGCGGCATGGATTAAATTGATGACTATCATTTCTTACAATGCAGAATGGTCTGGTAAAGGTGTGGAGTTTGTCAATCCATTTAAACATCACAGATGTGTTCTGGCTGTTGTCAAATAGTCAAAAATGATTTATCATCGAGAATACATTGTTGTCATTATTGCGGTTTTACTCTCAATAGAAATCATAATACTGATATTAACATTTTTAGATTGGGATTACAATCTATTCGGAATTCCGATAGATGCCTGTCACCTCGATAGCGTCACTAAATTGCTGTAAAATATGATTAGTCCTGTACCTATTACAGAATTTGCAGAAACTGAAAGGTACAAGACTATGAATCTCTACGACTTAATCTCAGATTATCTTAACGATAGCAATGGCTCGCTAAAACAGCTCATAACCTGGTTCCTAAACGAAGTTATGGAACAAGAAGCACTAGAACAATCCGGAGCTGGCAAATACGAAAGGACCGCATCAAGGAAAACTCAGAGGAATGGTTATCGTGAGAGGTC
>JAFGOO010000142.1 GCA_016926455.1 Methanosarcinaceae archaeon
AAGGGAAAACAGGTCTCGAGCCTGCCGCGTATAGACTCCGCGGCTTATATCACCGTTGGATTAGTCCGCTCTGCCACCCCGGCATTGGTGGTTCTGAAAGTCTTTATCTATTATATAGGTGTCGAGAAAATGGCAGAAAGAGAGAACTGAAAACCTAAAAATCCAGAAGAGAACTCTGGTTTTTAGTGTCATCTTTTATCTTGGTTTTTGATTCTGATTTTGTCGAATCATTTTTGGGTGGCAGTTCGATCCATCCGTAACGTCCGCCTCCGCCAGGATAGATGATAACGTCCCCACGTCGGAACGCAAGTATCGCATTAACGATTTTATTATCCACCAGACGCAGTTCATCAGGTTCGGCATTAAGAAGTACCGCCAACTCGCTGCCGAATTTTCCTACAAGTGCACTCCAGGCATTCTGCACTCCCTGTGTGCTAATACTTGAATGTCCCAGTGCCATCATAATGATCTCCGCAAGGGGGATTAGATGCACGTACTTAGGGCGGTATTCAGGGTGCAAAGGCTCATCGAAATCTGCCAGTTCATTTATGCGATCGTACACACCCTTCTTGATACGTCCGCCACAGGAGCAACGCCAGTTCCTATTCAGGCATTCTTCAAGCGTGTAATCCTTAAAACACTTTATGCATGCCGAAAGGTTGTATTTTCCCTCCTGCGGGTAAAAACCCACATTGAGAGTGGCATTGTAACCGTTTTTCCTCAGAATTGCCTTTTCCAGTCCCTCAAAGCTGATATCAGGCACCTCGAAGCGTGTGAACTCCCTGGCAAGTTTGTTTGACCACGGCGAATGAGCATCCGAGTTTGAAAGGAACGTTAGTCTGTGCAGTTCTTTGATACGGTCTGCATAATCGCTATCTGCGCTTAAGCCCAGCTCCACAAAGGAAACGTAATCCTTCATATCCAGATAGCAGCTTTCAAGGGAATCGTGTGCAGCATAAAGTGCGGTCCATGGTGTGAATGCATGTGCAGGTCCAATCATCGCCCCGACCTCCTTTGCAGCCTCTGCAATCCTGCAACCGTCCAGTTGCACTTTTGGGCGCCCATCCACTGAAAGGTTTCCATACTTCCCCATAATTTCTGCCAGCTCTTTGGCCTTTGAAATGGAAGGCAATATCAGCAAGTGGTGAACACGGTTCTTATCTTCGATTTCAGTCGTAAGTACAAAATACGTATCGTTTATCTGGACTGTTTCATCATCCACAGATACCTGCTTGATATCCAGTAGCCATTTTGGATGGATACAATCACCAGTTCCCACAAGATCGATCCCTTTCTTTCCTGCTTCCCCTGCAATGGTTGGTAGTTCCATCTTTCTAGAACTTGCCATGGAATATTTTGAATGGATATGGAGGTCGGCATTGATCTGCATGAAAATCCTTATCCAATGTATCTCAGGTCGTCGTCACTTGTTCTTGTATCCGGTAAAAACTGTTGTTTTTGTTGCTCCATCTCTAGGATCTGTGCAGCAATCTTTTCCACATCCTTTGCACGCTCTTCAAGAGGTCCCATATCGATCTCAATCTTGAATATCTTGCTGATAACCCGAAGCAAGGATTGCGCACTTTTCGGATCCACCAGATAACCGGACGTGAATCCCATAAGGCACGCAGCATCCATATCCCTGAACTTGCTGAGCCCCAGCAGAAGTCCGGAAACACCAATTATTCCGCCACCGGGTTCACTTTCTCTAAAATCAACATCATATTTTTCCAGATCATCAATCATGGAAAGGTTGTTCACTGCACCGATAACTTCGTCAGTATGTGTCAACTGTCCTGTGGGGAATCCCCCAAGTGTGTATATCCTTGAAACCCCGAACTCTTCTGCAATGTCTAAATATATTCCACAGAGTTCATAATGACCCTTCGTGTTCGAACTCTGGTGGTCGCCAACTAGGATAAGTAAATCAATATCATTTGCCTTGCAGGTGTATATCTCATTGTTCACAAGCCTTATGGTGCTGTCCTCGTTCACCATTACCTGTGGTGGGAAATAAGGCGAATATATCTCTATGACCTTCTCCGCATTTAACTCCTCTATAAGGTGTTCTGCCACAAGTTTTCCAACATGTCCAACTCCAGGAAGACCCACTAACAATATTGGGTTTTTCAACTGGATGTCAGTTTTCAAGCGGATAACCTTTGTTTCTCTCATATTAAATCCTCGATCTTTTGGCCAGTCTACGGTATTTTCCGTAAGGATCAAGTGGTGAAAAACGGGCTGGACGTGTATTTATGGTTATCCCGCTGCATATTGGACAGGTTTCTTCCATTGTATATCTTCTGCACTGCACACATTTGCGGATTCTAACTCCCAAAAACATCACGCCTTTAAGGATTCAATATGCCTGTGGAAGACCCCTTTGCCACCCATATTTTCGATTGTTTTAATGGCAATTGTAGCAGATTTCTTCAGGACGGTCTCTGCGGTCTTGTAATCCGGTGCGATAACTTTGATGCGGTATCTTGGTGCACCAATATAACTTATATCAACCTCGACATCATCCTGTTTTACTTTATTTGCTTCATTCAGTGATTTTTTTATAACATCAATGCCATTTGGAAGGTAGCAGGTAAGATCCACATAGCCAGCAATATCCACGAATGGAAGTTTTATATTTTCCTTTGCGATTTTGACAATGCTGTTTGCAACATTTTTGTTAATACCGATATCTTTAAAGGGTTTTATGTCGTTTATTGCCGCTTCTTCAAATGCGAGGAAGGCACTACCGAACTGTTCCAGCAGTTTATGCCTTATCTTTTGCATGGTATTGTCATCGGTATTTGTGTCTTCGGCTACGAATTGGAGCCATTTGGTAGCTTTTTGTTCGTTTTTCCAATCTTGTATCTTTGCTCGCTTCTGATGATCATTGACATCTTTTAAAGACAGGTCGATGTGACGACGCGATGTATCAACAGTCAGCACTTTACATACGATTTTTTGACCTTCTCGTACGTGGTCACGTACGTATTTTACCCATCCCGCTTTGATCTCGGAAATATGTATGAAACCTTCTTTCCCGCCAAATTCCTCCAGCATGGCATAGGCTCCAAAATCGGTCACATCTTTGACGGTACATACTACAAAATCACCGATTTCTGGCCAGTTATTGGTATCCATCACGCATCACTTTGTATGTTTACTCAAGGACTTCAAGAATGTGTGTTGTTATTGAAGATTTTCCGCCGGTTGGTTCTGCAAGAGTCCTGCCGCAAACAAGGCATTTAACATTGCGGCTTGCACTCCCGAAAATAACCTGCTCGTTCTCACAATCATTGCACTTTACACGTAAAAATCTGCTTTTTGGGCTG
>JAFGOO010000143.1 GCA_016926455.1 Methanosarcinaceae archaeon
CTCTTGTTGCTTTTTGTTGGGATATAAACGGTATTTGTAGGCTTTAAGCATTAGTAGACATTATATTGAAACAACATATATATTTTTTTGTATAAAATGGATAACATACTAATGTTGTGTTGGGATATTAAGCCTCTCATCCCCCATCTTACGAAAGGGGACTTCTCGGCTTAAAAGTTAAACGGTGATTTAACTAGCTATACATTTTTAACTCACAGCCCCTTTTATATTCCTTGAGTGCATAATTTTTTGATAAAGAGTTGACTGAATGAAACCATTCCACGACCTCACCCTCCCCATCATCTGCATGATTGCATTCTTTGGGATGGCTGGCGGTGCATTGCTCGGTCCTGTACTGCCTGCTATGGTGGAACCATTGCATACGACCCGCGAGATGGTGGGTATGATACTGGGAGTTTACACATTTTCTACAGCTCTGTCTATGCTGCTCATGAGCTGTTTCGTGGACCGGTTCGGACGCAAGAATATCCTCATCCCATGTCTACTCATTAATGGAGCTGCAGGAACAGCAGGTTATTTTGCCCCAAACCTCACAGTACTGCTTATCCTTAGGCTGGTACAAGGAATAGGAATTGCAGGCATGATGCCTGTGGCAATGACCATGATAGGAGAAATGTACAGTGGTCTTGACCGCGTCCATGCCATGGGAAGAATGAGCATGACCACTGCCATAGGTTCAGTATCTGCACCGTTGATCGGAGGCAGTATGGCAGCATTCGGCTGGAACTATCCTTTCCTGTTCTACGCTCTTACTATACCCCTTGCCGTGATTGTGGTTATTTTTCTCCCTGAAACAAACCCAGTAGCTACTAAACGTAAAACTGGCTTTTCCGAGATGTTGGGCACCCTTAAGGATTTCAGGGTTGCATACACGATCTTTCTCGGTTTTGCAATATTTTTCCTTCTCTATACTATAGTTATCTATGTTCCATTCATGCTAAAAGACAGCTTCGGGTTCACTGCAAAGGACGCCGGACTTGCCCTTGGCATCCAGGGAGCGGCAATGGCTCTTGTTGCATCGCAGGCAAAACAGCTGTCCAGCAGGTTTCCCAAGCACCTTGTAATAGGTTCTGGATTTTTCCTGACCAGTATTGCACTTGCAGGACTGCCATGGGCAGGATCTATTCAGGTAATGCTGTTGATGCTGCTGGTGTTTGGAGCGGGGTTTGGTATGATCCAGCCTGTTTTGAACACACTTGTCACCCAGATCGCACCAAAGGGTATGATGGGAAGTGTAGTCTCGGTCTTCAACACCATGAAATATGTAGGACAAACAGCAGCACCTGCGGTACTGGCAATTGTGCTGTTGCAATTCGACCTAAAAGGTGTTTTTCTATCATCAAGCCTTTTCGGACTCGTGGTCGCTGCATCGATGTATCTTTCAGGAAACCGATTTTCTGATATCAAATAATAGGTTCAACGATTTCCAAATGATTGTCATTTCCACGAACCTGTCAATTTTCCTTTCAGTGCCAACCTTCCAAGAACACGATTGGCCTCCCTGCTGATCTTAGATGGCACCACATCTGCATACGGGGTACCAGGCAGGGGTGTCAGATAGTGTGCTCTTACACTGCCACCTTTTCCACATATCCATTTAATGATATCTAGACTTTCACCCTGATCTTCCTCAGTCTCAGAGGGGTACCCGAAGATAAAATCGACCGTCGGGGATATACCATGAAATAAACACAGTTCAACAGCAGTGATCACGTCATCGACTGTGTGCCCTCTCCATATTTCTTTTAGTATCCTATCACTGCCGGACTGTGCACCAAGGTTGATTGTCTTATTGGTGCAGTACTGAACAACCAGTTCCATTACCTCATCTGTAACAAATTCTGGACGAACTTCCGAGGGAAAAGTGCCAAAAAATATCTGTTTTTCTTCCAAACGGTAAAGCTCTTGAAGCAGCCTTCCAACCTTATCAAACCTTTGATGTATGCCGTCACTCCCATAAGCAAAGGCGTTCGAGGATATGAATCGGATGTCTTTTTGGTGCTTTGCGCACTTTACAATCGAATCAATCTCCCTGTGACGGACATTGTTCCCGAAAAGACGGGGTGTCTGGCAGTATTTGCACCTCCAAGGACATCCCCTGCTAATCTCAATGGGTGCTATCAATACTTCGGGGTTGAAACATGGATAACTGTTCAGATCTACATGGTCACGTTTGCCAGTGTACACCAAATTACCGGTTTTTTGATCCACATATACTATTCCACGGACCTTGCTTACATCTCCCCCTGCCTCTATGGTCTTCAGTAAATGCGGTAATGTCTCTTCTCCTTCACCAATCACAACATAGTCAAAATATTTTAGGGTTTCCTCGGTAGCACCGGACGGATGTGGACCACCTGCTATAAATATGGAATCTGTATCCGCATTTTCCACCTCTTCAAAAATCGAATCTTTCTGATTTGTGGAGAAACTGTACAGCATTATTCCATCATGTGGTTTTTTTGTAAGAGATGCCTGTGGTACCACAGGCGAGAGCGCTGCTATACTGTATGAGTTTTTTCTGTTCCATCGAAAATAGACATCCATCCATTCATCTCCACTTCAATCGAAGTGAACTACCATCTTATTAATAAGGTAGCTTCCTACTTCATTCTTTGAACCATTGTTCACAAGTCCACAGGCTCATCACCTCGTTCCAAAGGTGTCAAATACCAATTAATTTTTGCTTATCTAAAACAAACTTATTGATATTAATAACGGCATTGATATCCCTATCATGTTTTGTATTACAATCAATACAATCCAATTCTCTATCTGCAAGTGTCAGGTCTTTATTGTGAAATACGCACACTTTATAGATCCTGGTCGATGGTTCAAATTGACCAATAAGTAAAATTGTCTTTCCATTCCATTTGATATGGATCTAATGGAATGATTTTTGCTGCTATTTTATAAGTGGCCACTTTTCATCCATCCAACCCGGAATTCGACCTGAATCCGGAGGTCCAATCATGACCTTTGCAGCCGTTTCGTCTTCCACATCACCCTGTAGGCGCGCCGCAAGTCCTGGCAGTATTATGATATTGTGGGATGTGTCCTCCTTTAGAACAAAATCTGCATCTTCGAGCCCTTTTTTTATCTTTGCAGCCGTAAGCTGCCCACCAGCAACCGCGGCCTCTACACCAATGCCCTCGGTGTCAACTGCCATCAGATAGCAGTCAATACCATTGGATGAAAGGTCGCTTTCGACCGTATAATATGTCAGGGCGAAGTTCGTAGTGACAAAAAACGGTGAATCCGCAGTCGGTGACCCGACTTCATATACGTCCGGCTTCACTGTCACGGGTTTACGCGGGTCGGTATAGATAGTATCGCGTATGTGCAGTTCAGAAAGTAGCGAATGTGGCTCAATACTATGAAGCAGCATTATATCGCCATATCTGACAGTAAACAACGATGCAAGAACTGTTTCCCAGTACGAAGCACTAAGAGGATCATCATGCATCATCCATGCAGTTAGAGGGACTGCCATTAGCGGGAATGCAATATCACGATCACCCTCGATGCCTGCTCGCCTTATCTTCAGGAAGTTCTCGAAGGTAGTCTTAAGTTGCTTGCCAGATGGAAATGTTCCAGGATCGAGAACAAGTTTTTCTATACCCATCTCAGTGAACGTTTTTGTAAGGGATTTAAGAAGATCAAGGTCATCAGGAGCAAAAAGTGTGACAGGGACATCATATTCAATTGCAAGTTTTGCTACCTCCTGCCAGTTGCCCCTAGTAGCAGCATATATAAGGGGGTTCCTGTCCATTGCAACCTCAAGTCCTGCTTTCAGCACCTTCGGGTTGAACGAACAAAGGACCAGAGGCAGGTCAGATGCTTCCAGCACCTTCTTCACGGTATCTGCAAACTTATCGGGTTCGTCCGATACGCTGCGCACTGTGATCATGTCAAGCTTCAAAAATTCTCCGACATAAAATTTACTGAAGTCCTTGATCCTGTTGACCCTGTCAACGAGATTCTCTTCATCCATAGTGTCCCACACATCATAGGCCAGTGCAGTTTGATTGAAAAAAGTAAGTTTGTGACGGTAGAGGACATCATCTCCCCCTATCTTTACAACCCTTTCACCAACACCAATCTCAACTTCATGTATCTCTGGTGCCAGAAGTTCTTCAAGTTCGATAAATTTGGCTTTATGCTTATCCTCAAGTATGGGAGTACAATCAGTAAGTTTTAAAGATCTTTCGATGAGGTGTGAAGCAAAAGCCATACATGTGGGAACACCACACTTACCGCAATTGTCACCAGGAAGATATTTGTATGCCTGTAATGGACTGTTGAGTTTCATTTTTAAATCTCTCCGATCCAGTTGTTTATATCAATCGATTTATTCTCTATTGAACCAAAGAGCGTTTGCGTGATCTCCTTTAACACCTGCACAGACCCCGGATGCATCATCATGAAAAGGTCATTCCCAGCCAGCGAAAGTGATAAACCTGTCACTATCTCCCAAATAGGACCCCGGTATTCACGAGGTCCCCAATCGGAGTCCTGTTTAAGGGGAGATGAAGTCATCCATGCCTCCCGAGCACCCCATGCATTGGTGGTACCTGACGACATCGGGAAGCTCAGTTCCTCATCGCCCATGAGTCCTGCCAGACGTATACGTTCCATATTAGTATAAGCATAATCAAGACCATATCCAAGGGCCGCAGTGGTCGGGTCCATCACAATGTTCTCCCTTGGAACATTACACTGCTTCATAAGTTTCCTGTTAAGTTCCTTCTGCGCATTAATCTCTAACTGGGTCCATGAAAGAACCGCGTGTCCATACGTGTTCGCTGCTTCGGCTATACGTGCATAATCAAGGTTCAGGCTTGCGGACGCAAGCAGTACCCTTTCACCCTCTGCGACCTCTGCAGCCTTTTCCAGTACTTCTGGGTCTTTTTCGGGATTACCTGAACCACCAATAACAATAGGCACATCCACCGCCTGTAGCACGTCCTCCACGACCTTTGCAGCTTCCTTTGGAGGCGTATCATTGATAAGTGGATCAGTTGATATCAGGTGGATTGTCACCATGTCGGCATCGAACTCACGCACATTTTTTTTTGCCCATTCGGCAGGATCGTTCATAACGTCCTCATAGTGAGTCCTGACGGCCTTCGCCATACTGATAGGCATGTCGAAAACATCCATTGTCACGTAATTACGGTGTGGCATAGGTGAATCGAAATAGTATGGAAGTGCGTTCTCGCCACCAATAGTTATCGTATTCTTTCGGGTTCCTCCATCTGCAGATGTAGCACCAAGAGTTACCTCCTGAATTGTGTGCTTCCACTCTTCGGCATTCGAAACCTCAAATTTTGAAAAAAGAAGATCATTTAACAGTGTTGGCGCAGAAACATCTTGGACAGCAGATTCTGTGCCCATAGAGCCAGCAAAAATCTGCTCAACAGGATAGCCAAGCAATCTCGAAATGTTTACAAGATGCACTGCAATCTGTGCAGCCTCATGCCCAAGTGAATAAGCAAGTGTTGAATCAAAAACGCCACCTCCACTCAAATCCAGTTCGATGTCGCCTTCAATGGTTACACCCTCAAGCGCCTCAACGTCCATACCCTTGAACATATCAGTTAAATTTGACAATTTTATCTTTTTTGTCATGTTTCTTCCACCTTATGCCTAAACAATATTACCCTGTGATCACTAACTGTTATAATTCCAATTTCTTTGCTATTTTCTCAACTTCTATCATTGCAGGCGAATCCTCTGGCAAACTAACCAAAGACTCTCCCTTTAGGTCCAGCTCAGCAATCTTTTCATCTAGGGGAACCATACCTATCAATTGCAGGTTTAGCTCTTTTGCAAGTTCTATAAGCTTTTCCTTATTGTCAATAGTGACCTTGTTTGCAACAACATAGATATTTCCAATCTCAATCTCAACTTCATCAACAAGTTTGTGTATCCTTTCAGCAGTTCTAAACCCACGACGTGAACCATCCGTAACAACGATCAAATCATCCACATTACGAATCGTCTTGCGGCTGAAATGCTCAAGGCCCGCAGCGGTATCAATAATAATCGTATTATAGTTCTTAACAAGCCTTTCCATTACACTGCGGAGCAGATTGTTAATATAACAATAACAGCTCGCACCCTCAGAACGCCCCATAACCAGAAGATCATAGCGTGGCATCTCGACCAGCACCTCATATATTCTGGATTCAAATATGGATTCCTTGTTAATATCAGGAGGCAGGTTGTCGCGGTCATTGAGAATGAACTCGCGCACATCACCCAGCGTCTTCTCTGAATCGCATCCTAGGGTCTCAGGTAAGTTGGTATCAGGGTCGGCATCGATTGCCAGTACTACCTTATTTCCTTTTGTAAGGTAACGGATAAGAAGTGCAGCTACTGCAGTCTTTCCTGTTCCGCCCTTGCCTGTTATTGCAATAACCCTCGTCACAAAAACCTCTACGTCAGTCTTTCTTTTTAACTATCACGCGGTCAATAGAAATTTTGGCATTCCTGAAGATTAACTTGACACCACTGCCATCTGCTGCAGACATAGGCATCTGGACAGCAGGTATCTGGAATAGTGACTGTACGCTCATTGGACCTGGTACCTGAGATGCAGGCTCTTCCTTTGCTTCAGCCTCTTCTTCCTCAGCCCATTTATGAACTATGGGATGTTCTTTCTCCATCAGGAACTTCTTAAGTGATTCCAGGTCAGATGCATCCTCTTCGGTTGGGATCTTATCAATTATGTTGCCTGGAATGTCCCCTGACACCATGTACTTCAGTTTCTTTGGAATCCAGACAACCCTGTTCCAGCCGCCGTCTGCCTGAATGAACTTTGGTGATCTAAAGTAGTTTATTCCGATACCAAGAAATCCGACAATCTGCTTGCCACCGCCGGTCTGGCCTGCCATTGTCGAGAATGTAAGACCGTTTGGAGCTGTGCCTGTAAAGTCCCTGTCAACCCACCCGATACCATCCACCTCAGGTATATAGAAGCCAACTACCTCGAAACAACCGCATGATGTATGCGGGTACTCGAAGAAGGAGTGAAGCTTTATGCGGTCATATTCACCACTTGATAAGGAATTTGCAATCTCGTTGACACCTGAATACTCGCCTCCGATTTCATCAATAACCTTGCCTTTGTTAATCGCAAATTGGGGACCTTCCGGGTCAACTTTTGCCGCTGCCCTCCCATCGAACCAGTTAATTGCTCCACAAAGCGATATCCTATCAGGAGTCACCACACAAATATTGGTCGGTGCAAATGACTGACACAGGGAACATCCATAGAACACATCCACATCTTCTTCGTGGAGATGACGGGTACGCTCATCCCTTGCATTGTATATTTCCATTGCCTTGGAAAGTTCTTTTTCGACCTCATCCAAATCCGTGATATAGGTAGCATCTATTTTCTCAATAAATGGAAGCTCGTTCTTAAAAAGCATCATGCTCGCCTTTGCAATCATTTCAAAGGAATTCAATCCTTTCTTGATAGCATCCTTGCTTACCCTTAACCAGACATCATACCTCTGGTTCAGATGCATGAGACCTTGAATATAGTTCTGAAAATCGTGGTTTCGCCGCTCAACAATGGCCTCTAGGTCGGGTTCTACAAGTTCCCCTGCAATACGGTAGACCATTGCAAGAGGGCACCTAGCGCCTTCTTCCATTTCTGACAGATCAGGTCCGATAAGTGTAAACTTACCGTCCTTTATCTCATCCATTTTTACTGCTTTGACCAGTTCAAATCCTCTGGATTTCGGTCCAGCAAGTTCGACATACATGTCTCCTTTTCTAACTCTTTCACCCTCGAACATGGGCGATATTTCAAAGGGGAATTCATCTTCCATATTAAATTCTCCATTGTTTTCCGGTAATTAAATTTTCAATTAATTCGTCCAGTGCCTCCAGATGGGACTCATGACTCAGGTTCCCAAAGGACATGGTTGCGTTTTGCAAGTAATTTTTATCAATAGAAATCGTTATCAGATTCGTAAAATTTTTAAGCCCGGAAAGTACCTGGTTTATATAATATTTTTTATGAGCCAGCACTATGATCGTATCATACTGGCCTTTCCCATCCAGTCCAGGCCAGCTGTGATCACCGAGATAGCCACCAAGCGAATGGACGTTAATGTACCTTGCATAAACACCCTTATCCACGAATCCTTTGATGGAATGACCTGTGGCAGCAACAGGAACCCCTATTTTGGCAATTGAAACTGCCCTGTCCAATATCTCTTCATCAAGAACTGCCGAACCCACCACTAACAACGGACGCTTTGCTTTAGTGATGATATTTGCTGCCGTCTTCGGTTGGATGGGCTTTGCGGTTTTTGTACCCCATGTTGTGTATATTCGGGTATTTTTGATTGTGTCAACCATTGCATTAAGCCTCCTTGCAAAGTCTTTGTATATTTGTTGGCTGTGCCGATACATCCAGTTTCATGGACGGACCAGACAGAATCTTCTTCCTCTTCCAGTCAATCTCCCATCCATGCCCAGTCTCCAATATATTGAGCAGTTCTTCACGTTTGGAAAGAGGCAGGTCTGTCTCACCCCTAACAAAAATATGCCAATCATCAGGCATCACGCCAAGATACTTCTGGCTAAGTTCAATGTAATGAGTAAGCTTAATCATCCTGCCCATGTTGTTATCACTGGGACGAATGCAACTTTTAGCCAGCATGGGCATCAATTCTTCAATGGTCTCCGCAGTAGTAAGCAGGAACTCCGGTGCTGGTGCTATTGGCATTACTTCACCGTTCCTTGCATCGTGCACCGTCCATTTATCCTTATTATAGGGCTTGCCGATAAGTGCCCTGCGGTACTTGGATCCATGTGGTCCTACTATCACGGGAATTCCCAGCCGGTTGCAACCTGTACCGATGGATGATGCCTTTTGTGAATAAGCACCCCATGCAACACCAACAGCACCTACACGGTTTAATACGTAATCAGCAATCTCTTCGAAGTTAGCAGTTACATTTCTCTTTGCAAATATTGCTGCTACTTTAATGGCAGTTGCTGTGATATGGGCATTGGCTACGCATGAACCTACGTTGATTAGGTTCCCTTTAAGGAATTTTGCAGGATATTGCTCGTAAAGTGTTTTTCCTTCATCGTTTTTGTACATCCCCAAGTCCATTGCAGAACATCCGGACATCACAACGATGTAGTTTCTTTTAAGCATCTCATTTGCCACAGTGTACAGGTCTTTGGTGCCATCGGGGTAGTTCGAGCATCCCACCATTGCAACAACACCTGGAGTGGTACCGAGAACTAGGTTGACACCCTCTTCCCTGATCTCGGGATCGCTTATCTGACCTCTTCCAGAACGCATCATTCCTTTTTCTTCGCGTATGACCTTCTGTGATGCTTTCTCGATAACATTCAATATTGGAATTCCTTTTGGACAGGCCTGTTCACATCTGCCGCATCCAATACATTTGTCATGCAATCTCTCAAAAGGAACCAGATCTCCTTCTGATGTTGCTTTCATTGCTTTACTAATAGGAAGGTTGGTGGGACAGACAAGTTCACATGCAAGGCATTGAATACACTTTGACGTAAGTTCCTTGAACTCTTCGTCATCTGGAAGTGCAGTTATACCTTTTTTCTTTCGTATAGGCGCCATCTCCCAAGCAAGGCGCGGTGCAAGCTCTCCCACAATGTTAAAGTCAAGAACCAGTGCTCCTGCTTCCTTTCCACTTACAAGGTCCTTAAGTATGTCATCCACACTATCTTTTGATCGGTTTGGTAGTCCGTACATAATCTTATCATTAGTTGTGATTACTGGTATCGAAAGTTTTTGTGCTTCCCTGAGAACATCCGCCCTTACACACTGTTCATCAACAACAATAGCATCTGGAATACCGGAACGTATCATTTTCAGTTCCTTTGCTAGGCTTCCAACAATCTTTGCAGATGGCTTTCCGCCTGAATCCATCTGGTAGCGGGTCATGTCAATCGCTGTGCAACACAATCCACAGAGTTCAATCTTATCAGAAAAGTCATGTTCTTCCATATAATCGATTATATAGGTCACAGCCGCAACATTGTGTCCAATACAGAGAAGTACAGGTTTTGTGGAATCAATGCACCCCATTCCTATCTCTGCGAGAGGGGCCTTAGCATCGGATTTTGGCATACCAAGACATGATATCTGTGCAACATCCGACACTTCCATGCCTACATGGTCAATCATCCCACCATGCAGCGCCTTTGACTCAAAATCAATTGCTGCACCTTCCTGTCCCATATGGATTGTTGCCAGAAGCTGTGTTAGCTGTTCTTCCACATAATCAAGTACTTGTTCAAGATCCCCAAGGGTCTCTGGTCTGTATCCCGTTACGGTTTGAGTAACAGGCATTTTAAGATTGGAAGGACCAACATCTATAGGATGGTCATGACCGTATTTTTTAATCAAATAATGAAGCAGGTGCCGTCCGTGCCCAGCATGTGCTGCAGCCCCGGTGATTACACGAAGAAGGAATTCACGTGCTTGGTGAGCTTTCATGTCAATACCACATGCACCCTCTTTGTTTCCAGAGAGGTCACATTTGCCGAAAGTACAGTAGCAACACTGGTCACACATAGGGGTATATACAGGTTCATATCGATCCAGTAATTTATAATCCCAATCTCTCAAGTCCACAATCCCGGGTTTCGGCGTAGGACCAATCTCCCGCTGTTCTTCAATTTTGTTCTCAATAACGCCGACGATGCTTCCAATTCTTATCTGAACGTTTTCCAGTTCTTCGATTGAGAAACTGCCTGTAGTTAACTTGCTCATGCGAGTAATTTCCTCCTAAATCGATATTGTATCGGGCTTTTGGAGATGGTTTTTGTAATCCAAAAATACAATTGATTTCCATATTATTGGGAAGTTTTTGCTGATACAAACTAAATATAGATAAATGTTTGCTAATCTATCATGATTATACTTGATATATATTTAGTGGTCAATGGCATTACTTTCATTCGATGTTTTCACATTTGCTGGTCCCATATCAAGCAATTGATATTCTAAACAATCAATTATCCAATAGGTCTCATGATATCTATTTTTCAGATTGATTCCACATTCATTTGTAGTTGCCTTTATATTTCCCACAATTTTTTATATAAAAATTAGATTTATTAGAGACTGTCGGAAAAGCTTTGTTTTTCGATATTTCGTCTTTAATGAGTAAACTCGACAGAGCTTAGAATACTGATTTAATTTAAATAATAATTTTGAATGTTTGAAATTAAGCACTTTTCAGGTACTTTTCCGACAGTCCCTATTAAAAAAATGAATCAATAACAAAAAAGCTAACATTTAAAATATGTCCTCTCCTGCAATCCCCAGAAGAACAACCTGATATTCCAGTATCTTTCATTGACACAATGGATTAAAGAATGAACGATTCCAAAGGAGGGAAAAGGACCATCCGCTTACATTGCCGTACTCGATGACAGGAAGATCGGCCAGTCATTTGGCCATGATGCATTAATTGCCATCCAGAACATCCTGCTCGGTGCTACTGAGAAGGGTCTTAGGGGATGTATAATTGCTTTAATCCGACAGGAGGGTCTGAGCAACGCCCATGATATTCCCAAAAGATTCGAGATACTCCTTGTACTTGCCTTTGGCGTGCCCCGAGAATAGCTTGTCATCAAGACTGCAAAAAATGATGGCAATAATCAGTAATTGTGGGACTGCGAAGGCGTACATCATTTACCAAAGCTGCAGCTCGATGATAGTATCATCGGTTAGATTGCACAGGCAGGATTTCAAATCTTGAAATTTCAGTTGCGTTTGAAATCCGCAAAACTATTGTGATAGAGTAGCATTTATAATAACTAAATACAATTACTACAATAGGATAATCTAATTGGAATTAAAATCGAAGAGGAGTTACATGGTATTGGTCACAAATAAAGAAGTACTGGACGCAGCAAACGATGGTGGATACGCAGTTGGAGCGTTTAATATCAACAACATGGAAATAACACAGGCAATAATCAGCACGGCATCAGAAATGAATGCGCCTGTAATCCTTGCGGCAAGCCAGGGTGCCATCGAATATGCAGGTATCGAATATATCGAAGCACTTGCAAAGACCGCAGCAGCCATTACAGATGTACCTGTGACCCTGCACCTTGACCATGGTACAGATTTTAATGTGATACTCCAGTGCATAAGGCACGGATTCACTTCGGTAATGATAGACGGCTCAAAACTACCTTTCGAGGATAATCTTGCACTCACAAAGAAAGTGGTTGATGTGGCGCATCCCTGTGGACTCTCCGTCGAAGCCGAACTTGGACGTCTTGTTGGTGTGGAAGACCAAATCTCTGTAACTGAAAAGGAAGCTGTCTTCACTGACCCTGATGAAGCGGTACAGTTTGTTGAGGAGACAGATGTGGATTCGCTTGCAATCGCCATCGGAAGCGCACATGGAATATACAAAGGAGAACCAAAACTTGATTTTGAGAGGCTTGAGAAGATTGATAAGAAAGTAGACATACCTCTTGTGCTTCACGGTGCATCGGGAATACCGGAAGATAGTATTATCAGGGCTGTAAAACTAGGAATAAACAAGATAAATATCGATACCGAACTCAGACTGGCATTTCGGGATGCGGTCAGGAAAGTCGTGACAGAATCTGATGTATATGACCCCCGGAAGATCTGCGGACCTGCACGTGATGCCATAAAAGAAGTGGTGAGATATAAGATTGGCATTTTTGGAAGTGAAAATAAAGCCTGAACAAGAAAATCCTCCTTACAATAGGATTTATTTGGAGTACATAATTTTACGATAATTGGTGTGTAGGGGTAGAAAAAGCCCATGACTTTAGTCATGTGATGAATCGTACCCCACCTATCAGAAAAATGTAACA